>NZ_JAMGZK010000011.1 GCF_025564065.1 Silvania hatchlandensis
GACGCTGAGAAGTAAAAAGCCGGAGCTTGTGGAGCAGGAGCTGTGGGGCGTATTACTGGCGTATAATCTGGTGAGATATCAGATGATTAAAATGGCGGGGCATCTGAAAGGCTACTGGCCGAATCAGCTGAGCTTCTCAGAGTCTTGCGGAATGGTGATGCGAATGCTGATGACCCTGCAGGGCGCATCACCGGGGCGTATCCCGGAGCTGATGCGTGATCTTGAAAGTATGGGTCAGATGGTCAGGCTGCCGAC
>NZ_JAMGZK010000003.1 GCF_025564065.1 Silvania hatchlandensis
TTTCACTTCTGAGTTCGGCATGGGGTCAGGTGGGACCACCGCGCTACAGCCGCCAGGCAAATTCTGTTTATCAACACGTCTTCTGACCTGTCGATTAATCTGTTATCAAGCTGAAAATTCTGTCTCTTCACGCCAAAACAGCTTCGGCGTTGTAAGGTTAAGCCTCACGGTTCATTAGTATCGGTTAGCTCAACGTATCGCTACGCTTACACACCCGACCTATCAACGTCGTCGTCTTCAACGTTC
>NZ_JAMGZK010000004.1 GCF_025564065.1 Silvania hatchlandensis
GAACGTTGAAGACGACGACGTTGATAGGTCGGGTGTGTAAGCGTAGCGATACGTTGAGCTAACCGATACTAATGAACCGTGAGGCTTAACCTTACAACGCCGAAGCTGTTTTGGCGTGCAGAGACAGGTTTTCAGCTTGATAACAGATTAATCGACAGGTCAGAAGACGTGTTGATAAACAGAATTTGCCTGGCGGCTGTAGCGCGGTGGTCCCACCTGACCCCATGCCGAACTCAGAAGTGAAAC
>NZ_JAMGZK010000005.1 GCF_025564065.1 Silvania hatchlandensis
TTACACTTCTGAGTTCGGCATGGGGTCAGGTGGGACCACCGCGCTACAGCCGCCAGGCAAATTCTGTTTATCAACACGTCTTCTGACCTGTCGATTAATCTGTTATCAAGCTGAAAATTCTGTCTCTGCACGCCAAAACAGCTTCGGCGTTGTAAGGTTAAGCCTCACGGTTCATTAGTATCGGTTAGCTCAACGTATCGCTACGCTTACACACCCGACCTATCAACGTCGTCGTCTTCAACGTTC
>NZ_JAMGZK010000002.1 GCF_025564065.1 Silvania hatchlandensis
GAAGTTTTGCTCTTTAAAAATCTGGATCAAGCTGAAAATTGAAACGACACACTGTGTCTGCTCTCCGTAATAAGAGCAGATAAGCGGTGTGTTCGAGTCTCTCAAATTTTCACGACAACGAACTGTTTTACGAAACAGCTTCGGGTTGTGAGGTTAAGCGACTAAGCGTACACGGTGGATGCCCTGGCAGTCAGAGGCGATGAAGGGCGTGCTAATCTGCGATAAGCGTCGGCGAGGTGATATG
>NZ_JAMGZK010000001.1 GCF_025564065.1 Silvania hatchlandensis
ACGCCGCGTTGCACTGCTCTTTAACAATTTATCAGACAATCTGTGTGGGCACTCAAAGTGACATGGATTCTTAACGTCGCAAGACGAAAAATGAATACCAAGTCTCTGAGTGAACATACGTAATTCATTACGAAGTTTAATTCACGAGCATCAAACTTAAATTGAAGAGTTTGATCATGGCTCAGATTGAACGCTGGCGGCAGGCCTAACACATGCAAGTCGAGCG
>NZ_JAMGZK010000051.1 GCF_025564065.1 Silvania hatchlandensis
ACGTAATGACATGGTATCTCTCGCATCCCAGGGCATAAGTGGCTCCATAAACGGGTTCTTATGCCTTAGTTGTAAGTGTCTACCATGTCCCCGAACAAGTGTTCACTATGTCCCCGGACTGTACACCCCAAAGGGGAGAGGGAATAATCAATGATGCTTCCAGTCCGGTCCCTTGCCATGTTTATCGCCGTGACGATTATCATGATGTTCGCGACGATCGTCATGCGGGTGCCAGCGGTTATCCCGCCACTCATAGTGTGATTTCCACCAGTCGTTGTCGCGCCAGCGGCCGCCGTCCCAGTGCTGCCCGCGGTTGTCCCGATCGCCAATCTGCAGTTTTACCGCCGGCACCAGGGTAATTTCAGCGGCCTGCACCGCCATCGGAGCGACCAGCATCAGCGAAAGCGCCAGAAGCGCAGGTTTCAATGTAGACATAGGTTACTCCTTTTCATTCTTGCCCGACGTGGGCCGATGGGAGGAGATTACGTGAGGGGGGGCGGGGATGTTATTCTCTGCAATCCTAATCTGTAAGTGACCGCATTTATTGGGAATTTCTACTTTTTCTCTGCTATTTCTCTCCTTATTTTCTCCATAAAAAAGCCCGGTGACGGCTTCGCCTACCGGGCCTACAAAACCCTATCCCGCGAAGATCATTATCCGCGCGTCATCATCAACTTACGCAGCGCGGTGAAATCCGCTGGCAGATTGTGCGACAGCAGCGGCAGATCGGCGCGATCCGCCAGCGCTTTTGGCAGCGGCAGGGATTCGCCGAGGATCTCATCCACGCTCTCTTTGAACTTCGCCGGATGGGCGGTGCCAAGGAACAGGCCATATTCGCCCGGATTCAGCTGATCGCGCAGGGCACGGTACGCCACGGCCGCGTGCGGCTCAGAGGTGTAGCCCACCGCTTTCAGCTCGCGCATGGTCTGTTTAGTGGTTTCGTCAGTGATCGCAGCATAGCCCAGCTCATTCAGGCGCCAGATTTTACGGCGGAACAGCTCTTCCACGCGCGGCCAGTTGTTAGGCTGTGACACATCCATGGCGTTAGACAGGGTTGCCTGGGTGGTATTCGGCGTCCACTTGCCCTCTTTCAGGAAACGCGGCACCGTGTCGTTGGCGTTAGTGGCAGCGATAAAACGCTTCACCGGCAGGCCAAGAGACTTCGCCAGCAGGCCCGCCGTCAGGTCGCCAAAGTTGCCGCTTGGCACCGAGATCACCAGCTGATTGCGCGCTTCCTGTGGCAGCTGGGCCACCGCTTCGAAGTAGTAACAAATCTGCGCCAGCAGACGGCTGATGTTGATGGAGTTAGCGGAGTTCAGACCGAGAGCGACTTTCAGATCTTCGTCATCAAACGCCTGCTTAACCAGCGCCTGACAGGCATCGAAGTCGCCGTCGATGGCGACAGTTTCAATGTTGCCGCCGAGCGTACAGAACAGTTTTTCCTGCAGCGGGCTGATTTTTCCCTGCGGATAGAGGATCACCACGCGCACGTTTTTCAGGCCGTAGAAGGCATGCGCGACCGCCGCACCGGTATCGCCGGAGGTGGCGGTCAGGATAGTGACCGGTTTGTCACCGCTGATGTGGGTCAGCATTTGCGCCATAAAGCGGCCGCCGAAATCTTTAAATGCCAACGTCGGGCCGTGGAACAGTTCCAGGCAGCCGACATCCGGCTCGACCTGGCTTACGGGCGCCGGGAAGGCAAACGCCGCACGCACGCGCTCTTCCAGCAGCTCCTGCGGAATTTCGTCGCCGATAAAGGCCGAGAGGATTTTGGTGCTGCGGGTGACGAAGTCCTGCTTCAGCATCTCGTCGATTTCAGTCAGGCCAAATTCCGGCAGCTCGTGCGGGAAGAACAGCCCCTGATTTTTACCCAGCCCCTGAGTCAAGGCCTGCGCGAAGCTGACCTGCTCATTGTGATCTTTCAGATTGTAGAGTTTCATCGTTTATCCCAGTACTCGTGCGCCCGCCGTATCCAGACGGCAAATATGAACAAAGCCTTCCTGATTTTGCAGGTAATTTTTTTCCAGCCAAACCGCTACCCGCTCAGCCGTATCCGGCTTATCGCAAAGGGCAAACAGCGTCGGGCCAGAGCCGGAAATGCCGCAGGCCTGCGCGCCGATATCCAGCGCGGCACTGCGCGCTGCATTGAAGCCCGGCAGCAATTTGGTGCGGTACGGCTCAGCAATCACGTCTTTCATCAGTTTCGCCGCCAGCCCTGGCTGACGGGTATAGCAGGCATGAATAAAGCCCGCCAGATGGCGACCGTGCGCAATGCAGTCCTGACGACGATACTGCGCAGGCAGGATTGCACGCGCTTCGGCGGTGGAGACCTTAATGCCAGGGTACGCCAGCACCCACAGCCACTCGTCAAAGCCCGGCACCTGCTGGCTGATGATGCCGTTCTCTTCGATCATCAGCTGCATGCCGCCCAGGAAACAGGGGGCGACGTTATCGTAATGAATGCTGCCGGAGATCCGCCCTTCCAGCTCGCCCATCAGCGACAGCAGGCGGGTATTATTCAGCGGCTTGCCGCAGTGCTCGTTCATCGCCACCAGGCCAGCCACTACCGAACAAGCGCTGGAGCCTAATCCGGAACCAATCGGCATGCTCTTTTCGAGGGTCATGGCAACCGGCACGTTTTTGCCAATCTCCTGGCAAAAACGCTCCCAGCACTGATAAACAATATTCTCACGCGGCTCTGTCGGCAGCTTGCTGGCAAAGCGTCCGACGTTGGTCAGACTAAAACGCTCCGCCGCTTCTACCGTCACCGTATCACCCAGCAATGAGCCATCTACCGGCGTCACCGCCGCGCCCAGCACATCAAATCCGACGCTCATGTTGGCGCTGGAAGCCGGGGCATAAACTTTCACCATGTTAAACTCCTAACTTCCATGACAGGGTACGCAGCAGATCGGCAAACACGCCCGCCGCCGTCACATCGTTCCCTGCACCATAGCCGCGAAGCACCAGCGGCAGTGGCTGATAATAGTGGCTGTAAAACGCCAGCGCGTTTTCGCCGTTTTTCACTTTGAACAGCGGATCGTTACCGTCCACTTCCGCTATCTTCACGCGGCAAACGCCATCTTCTTCAATGTTGCCAACATAGCGCAATACCTTCCCTTCATCACGGGCTTTTGCGACGCGGGCCGCGAAGTGATCGTCCAGCTGGTGCAGATTCGCCATAAAGGTCGACACATCGCCAGAATCGTTAAAGCTTTCTGGCAGCACCGGTTCGATAACGATATCCGCCAGCTCCAGCTCGCGGCCGGTTTCACGGGCGAGGATCAGCAGCTTGCGCGCCACATCCGTACCGGAGAGATCGTCACGCGGGTCAGGCTCGGTATAGCCCAGCTCACGGGCCACTTTCGTCGCTTCCGACAGGCTCATGCCTTCGTCGAGCTTACCGAAGATAAAGGAGAGCGAGCCCGACAGGATGCCGGAAAAACGCTGCAGTTCATCACCGGCATTGAGCAGGTTTTGCAGGTTTTCAATAACCGGCAGCCCCGCGCCTACGTTGGTGTCGTAAAGGAATTTACGCCGGGATTTGGCCGCTGCATGGCGCATCTGATGGTAGTAATCCATCGACGAGGTGTTGGCCTTTTTGTTGGGCGTCACGACGTGGAAGCCTTCACGCAGGAAGTCGGCATACTGGTCGGCCACCGCCTGGTGTGACGTACAGTCAACAATCACCGGGTTCAACAGATGGTACTCTTTTACCAGACGGATCAGGCGACCCAGATTAAACGGCTCTTTCGCCTCCGCCATCTCTGCCTGCCAGTTATCCAGGTTCAGCCCATGAACGTTGGTCAGCAGTGCTTTTGAGTTCGCGATACCACACACGCGCAGGTCGATATGCTTCTTCTTGAGCCACGCCTGCTGACGCTTAAGCTGTTCCAGTAATGCACCACCGACGCCGCCCACACCTATCAGGAAGACTTCGATCACCTGATCGGTATTGAACAACATCTGATGGGTCACGCGTACGCCAGTGGTGGCGTCGTCATTAGCCACCACCACGGAAATTGAGCGCTCGGAGGAGCCCTGCGCAATCGCCACAATATTGATGTTAGCCCGCGCCAGCGCCGCAAAGAATTTAGCGGAGATACCGCGTAGAGTGCGCATGCCATCCCCGACCACGGAGATAATTGCCAGATGTTCCTGGATGGCCAGCGGCTCCAGTAACTCCTCTTTTAACTCCAGATAGAACTCCTCCTCCAGCGCACGGCGGGCGCGCAGGCAGTCCGCCTGTGGGACGCAGAAGCTGATGCTGTACTCGGAGGAGGACTGCGTAATCAGCACCACGGAGATGCCGTTGCGCGACATCGCCGCAAACACGCGCGCCGCCATGCCGACCATGCCTTTCATCCCCGGACCGGAGACGTTGAACATCGCCATGTTATTAAGGTTGGAGATGCCTTTTACCGGCAGACCGTCTTCGTCATTGCTGGCGCCAATCAGCGTGCCTGGCGCCTGCGGGTTGCCGGTGTTTTTAATCAGGCACGGGATCTGGAACTGCGCGATAGGGGCGATAGTGCGAGGGTGAAGCACTTTGGCGCCGAAATAGGACAGCTCCATCGCTTCCTGATAGGACATCGACTTCAGCAGTCGGGCATCGGGGACCTGGCGCGGGTCGCAGGTATAGACGCCGTCGACATCGGTCCAGATTTCGCAGCAGTCGGCGCGCAGGCAGGCGGCCAGCACGGCGGCAGAGTAGTCAGAACCGTTACGGCCAAGCACCACCAGTTCGCCTTTGTCGTTACCGGCGGTGAAACCGGCCATCAGGATCATGTGATTCGCCGGAATTTTACCGGCGGCAATGCGGCGGGTGGATTCGGCGATATCAACGGTCGATTCGAGGTAATGGCCGACGGCGAGCAGTTTTTCGACCGGGTCGATGACGGTGACCTGATGGCCCCGCGCCTCCAGCAGACCCGCCATGATGGCGATAGAGAGTTTTTCGCCGCGGCAGATCAGCGCCGCGTTGATGCTGTCCGGACACTGTCCCAACAGGCTGATACCGTGCAGAACGTGCTTGATTTGCGCAAATTCATGCTCAACAACGGCTTTCAACTGCGCATGGGGAAAGCCAGGCTGAGCATCGGCCAGTCCCTGCAGCAGGGCGGTAAAAATATGTTCGGCATCGCTGATGTTCGGCAGCGCATCCTGCCCCCCGATGGTTTTCTCGATCATCGCCACCAGATGGTTAGTAATTTTAGCCGGGGCAGACAGCACCGTTGCGACCTGCCCCTGCCTGGCATTGCTTTCCAGGATATCGGCAACACGCAGAAAACGTTCTGCATTTGCCACTGATGTACCGCCGAACTTCAACACTCGCATGGTTGTTACCTCGTAATCTTTAGTCGAAAAAAAAGCCCGCACTGTTCAGGTGCGGGCTTTTTCTTTTATTTCCTGTACGCGTCAGCCCGCACCGTTACCTGTGGTAATGATGATGGTTGTGGTAATTGTGGTGATGCTGATGCGTTTCATGGATGTTGTGTACTCTGTAATTATTATCTGTCTGTGCTGTATACCTCTATTGGTTAAAGCATCCGCGGTGTTAAGTCAATTTATTTCTAATTTCAGAGCCCCTGGTCGCGTTTTCACGTCTCGCTGCCTGAGTTTTTATTTCTTACCAGATCAGACCGGACGCACCGCGTTTTTACGGAACCTTTAACCATAACAAAAATCAATGACAGAATTTTACTCTGCCAGTTTTTTTTCAATATCGTGCAGCAACCGGTGCAGCATTGCGGTGTCTCGCTGCGCCAGCAGACCAAGACGCTGCTGCAGCCAGTCCACCATTTTTTGATCGTCGGCGACATTCAGCGACGCCAGCAGGCGATCGGTTCGCGCGCGCAGGGCTGTCAGTTGGTTCTCGTCTACCTCAACAAGGGGCTTAACGGGGATTTGCATTAAGGACGCTAATTGATAGCAATAAACCATCACCGCCTGGCCTAAATTCAGCGACGGGTAATCTGCCACCATCGGGACGCCGGTCAGCACGTCGGCAAGCGCCAGTTCCTCGTTAGTCAGACCGGAATCTTCACGGCCAAAAACCAGTGCGACTTTTGGCAACCACTGGCTCTTTTCGGCCAGCAGCGGCACCAGTTCAGCGGGCGTTGCATAGTAATGAAACTTCGAGCGGCCGCGGGCGGTGGTAGCGACCGTAAAAGAAGCATCATGCAACGCGTCGGCGAGCGTTGCATAAGTGGTTAAATTATCGAGGATATCTCCCGACCCATGCGCAACCCAACGTGCCGCAGGATCGCAATGCGCATCACTGGCGACGATACGCAAATCGGTAAACCCCATGGTCTTCATTGCCCGCGCCGCAGCGCCGACATTTTCCGCTCTTGCAGGGGAAACCAGTACGATAGACAGATCCATTTATGCTCTCTTTTTAGGCAGTTAGCTGGTAAAAATGTGATGGGCATCAACATATTACGCAGCACAAATTTACAAATTTGCAACAGAAATCACCGAAATAGCGTTTCAGTATAAATTAAAACCGCTAAACTATTTCCTCAATGAACAATGAGAGATAATGTTAAAGAAAAGCACTTATCCCCATGTTTATTAATGATAATATCTTCTTCGATGCGGTATTGACATTGGATTCACCTTGTTTATTAATCAAGAGTCGCAACTAGTTGGTTTATTGAAAAAATGTGACAAAAGAAACCAATCCGATACGATGATTTCATCGAACTGTTAACGTGCTACAATTGAATTTGATATATGTCAACGAAGCGTAGTTTTATTGGGTGTCCGGTGCCTCTTAGCCTGTTATGTTGCTGTTAAAATGGTTAGGATGACAGCCGTTTTTGACACTGTCGGGTCCAGAGGGAAAGTACCCACGACCAAGCTAATGATGTTGTTGACGTTGATGGAAAGTGCATCAAGAACGCAATTACGTACCTTAGTCACGTTACGCCGGTCATGTTAATTTATGACATGTATCAGGCTGGTCAGGGACTTTTGTACTTCCTGTTTCGATTTAGTTGGCAATTTAGGTAGCAAACATGCAGACCCCGCACATTCTTATCGTTGAAGACGAGTTGGTAACACGCAACACGTTAAAGAGCATTTTCGAAGCAGAAGGCTACGATGTCTTTGAAGCGACCGATGGCGCAGAGATGCATCAGATCCTTTCTGAAAATGATATCAACCTGGTTATCATGGACATTAACCTGCCGGGTAAAAACGGCCTGCTGCTGGCGCGCGAGCTGCGCGAGCAAGCGAATGTCGCGCTGATGTTCCTGACTGGCCGCGACAACGAAGTTGATAAAATTCTTGGCCTGGAAATTGGTGCAGATGACTATATTACCAAGCCGTTTAACCCTCGCGAGTTAACCATTCGTGCACGCAACCTGCTGTCCCGTACCATGAACCTTGGCACGGTCAGCGAAGAGCGTCGTAGCGTAGACAGCTACAAATTCAACGGTTGGGAACTGGATATTAATAGCCGTTCTCTGGTCAGCCCGCAGGGCGATCAGTACAAGCTGCCGCGCAGCGAATTCCGCGCCATGCTGCACTTCTGCGAAAATCCGGGCAAGATCCAGTCCCGTGCAGAACTGCTGAAAAAAATGACCGGCCGTGAGCTGAAGCCGCACGACCGTACCGTTGATGTCACCATCCGCCGTATTCGTAAACACTTCGAATCCACGCCGGATACGCCAGAAATCATCGCCACCATTCATGGTGAAGGGTATCGTTTCTGCGGAGACCTGCAGGAGTAATCCCGCATTTAACGCATTAAAAACGGCGCTTTCGCGCCGTTTTTTTATTTCCAGATCCGCAGCGTATCCTTATCCGGCGCGGCGGGTGGCTCACTACGCTTCGACTGAGAAAGCGAGTACCAGTCAAAGTGACGCGTCAGGTACATCACGGTGAACAGCGCCAGCGCCATCACCGCGGAGCCCAGCAGCAGCGCGCTGTCCTCCGAGCGCAGCAGGAACCACATCACCACATCCAGTCCCAGCAGCGCCAGCACAAACATCCCGCTTCGCTTCCAGCTTTTCAGTACCGCCTGCAGATAAACGCCGTTCATCAGCGCCCCGACCAGGCTTGCGATAATCCAGGCAGGGGTAAACCCAGCATGCTCTGACAGCGCCAGCAGCACCAGATAGAACAACACCAGCGACAGCCCCACCAGCAGATACTGCATTGGGTGCAGACGCAGCCCGGTTAAGGTTTCGAAGACGAAAAAGGCCATAAACGTCAGGGTGATAAGTAAGATGGCGTACTTGATTGCCCGGTCGGTCAGCTGATAGTGATCGGCAGGCGTGGCGACCGTGACGCTAAAGGCCGGCATTGAATTCCATTCAGGGGTCTGTTTGTCGTTGAACTCCCCTCCCAGATTGTTAGCAAACCAGCTGCTCTGCCAGTTTGCGTGAAAACCCGAAGCGCTGATGTCGTGTTTAACCGGCAGATAGTTACCCATAAAGCCGGGGTGCGGCCAGTTGCTGGTGAGGGTCATCTCGCTGTTACGCCCGACCGGCACCACCGAAAAACTGCCGGTGCCCGCCAGATTCAAGGTCATCTCGAGGGTGAAGGTTTTTAGCGCCATCACCTTGTCGCTCAACGGCATATGAACGCCGGATAACGGCCCGTAAACCCCTGAACCTGGCTCTATGCTCAGCGTCTCGCCGTTGACTTTTGATATGCTCACCGCACCAATCCCCCGCGCATCCCCCACGCCCGTAACGATAAACGGCTGCCCGAGCGTCACCGTCTCCCCCTTCAGCTGCGCCAGTTTATCGGTCGTAAACTGCGCTTTGATGTTGAGACGGGTATTCCAGATCTGACCGTCATAGATCCCGATGCTTCGTGATTCAACCTGCTGATCACCCTCGACCATCAGCGTCTCCGGCAGGATAAAGTGCATGTAGCTCCGTTTATGTTCAGTCTGCTTGTCGTCCTCGTACTTGTAATAAATCTCCGTCACCGGAATGGCGATCAGCGGGCCAACCAGCTGCTGGGGGCCACTGGTGCTTTGGCGAAGCGTGTTTTCGACATCGTTGCGATAACTTTCACGCTCCGAAATCAGCGTACTCACCATCATCAATGGGATAATTAACAGCAGGATGCAACCCAGCAGGGTGCTTACTTTCCAGAAAAGGGGGGATTTCATCATTGGCTCTCCTATGTAATGGGGAAAGCCTAACCCTGCTATGTGCGCTCAGTTTGAAGCTATGTGAAGGGACGGTGAAGTGTCAGCCGGGCCTCAACGCCACCCTCCGGGTGGTTACGAAGTTCAATTTCGCCGTGATGCAGTCGCGCCACCTCCTGAACAAACGCCAGCCCAAGCCCGCTGCTTTTCAGGCCGTTGCTGCGCGGGAGCGAGTAAAAGCGCTCGAAAATACGCGCCAGCGCGTAATCGGGTATCCCGCTGCCACTGTCGATAACCCGGAGCTGCACCTGCTGATGGGCCTCATGGGCCGCAAGTACAATACTGCCCCCTTCCGGCGTAAAGTCGATCGCGTTATCCAGCAGATTCCCCAGCGCTTGCTCCAGCAATGCCTCGTCGCCCTTGATCGTCAGCGATGCGCTCTGCTGTGTCAGAGTGATATTTTTCGCAGCCAGCAGCGCGGATCGCGCATCGCTCAGCCGGGCGAACAGTGCCTCAAGGCTTACCGGGGCCGGGGCAATCTCAACGCGGTTTTCCAGCTTAGCCTGCTCAAGCAGCTTTTCTACCAGCGACTGCATCCGCGCATTTTGCACCAGAATGTTCTCGATAAACCGCGCAGCAACCGGCGGCGGCGGCTGTTCTGCGAGGATTTCTGCCGCGCCGCGGATCGCCGCCAGCGGGCTTTTTAGCTCATGGGTCAGCGCGTGGACATAATGCTCGATGTAGTTTTTGCCTTCGAGGCGGATGCGCATATTTTCCAGCGCCTGCGCCAGCTTGCGCAGCTCGCTGCTGCCGGGATCGGGTAAAGGCAGGGGGGTATCCTGGGTGACAGAATCAGCATAGCGCGACAGCGTGCCAATCGACCGGTTAATCCACCACGCCACGACCAGGCCGATAAGCAGGGCGATACCCAGCAGCGCCCCACCCGCCCACAGGATCCGCCGCTCGCTGCGGTGGATCACCGGGGCCATTGCGCTGTTGGGTTTTCCCACGCTCAGCACCCCGACGATCTTACCCTTGTCGACGATCGGTGCCGCGACGTACATCACCGTGCTTTGCGGATCGTTGGGATCGCTCTGGGTGCTGCGCGCGCCATACTCCCCGCGCAGGGTGCGCCAGACGTCGTTCCAGCGGGAGTAATCCTGTCCGAGCGCGTGACCAGCTGAATCAAACACCACCCGGCCCTGCGCGTCGGTCATGTAGACGTGATATTCATTGCGCACTTTGTGAATGCCGCCAATGTTGGCGCGAAACGGGCGCTGATGAAGCTGGGAAAAAGCCTGCGCCAGCCTGCCGTTTTGCGCATCGTTACTCAGCAGATCGTCCCGCCCGACTTCGGCCAGTAGCGTCGCCGTGTCAATCAGCGTGCCTTCGGTGGCACGCCGCACGCCGGGCTTCACTTCCTGGACAAATATCGACAGCACGAACCAGGCGGCGATGGCGACGATCAGGAAATAGCCGAGCAGGAGCCGCATGCCGATCCGCATTAAGACAGCCCCAGACTGTAGCCGAGCCCGCGATGGGTGGTAATCGGGGACTGTTCGGCATCAATGGCGCGTAATTTCGCGCGCAGCGTTTTGATGTGGGTATCGACCGTGCGATCGAAACTGTCCCCGGCATCGCCCCAGACCTGGTCCATCAGCTGCTGACGGGAAAAGACGCGACCGGGCGCGTGCAGGAGGGTTTTCAGCAGCAGAAATTCATAGCGCGTCAGCGCTAAAGCTTCACCGCACCAGCTGATATGCGCCGCTGGTTCGTTCAGCTCAAACTGCCCGATACGCACAACGTCGGAAGGTACGGCGGACTTTTGCATCCGGCGCAAAATGGTACGCACCCGGGCGCAGACTTCGCGCGGTGAAAACGGCTTGGCGACGTAGTCATCGGCCCCCATTTCCAGCCCCAGCAGCTTATCCACCTCATCGCTGCGGGCGGTAAGAAACAGCACAGGCAGGGAGGGATGCTGGGCCAGAAGCTGGCGGCACAGTTCAAACCCACTGATGTCCGGCAGCCCGACGTCGAGGATCGCCAGCGCGGGTGCCTGACGGCGCACTTCATCCAGCGCGGGTAGCCCGCGCTCAAACGCTTTCACCGCAAAGCCTTCCTGCGACAGCATGTAGATAAGCGTCTCGGCAATACTGATTTCGTCTTCCACCAGCCAGATCAACGGTTGCTGCATTGGGCTTCCCTGAATTAGCGCCACGGCATAATCGGTACGGCGCTTAGCGCATTCTTCGGCGAGCCTTCCACGACCTTATCGGAGTAGGCCAGATACGCCAGCGTGTTGCGCTTCGCGTCGTAGAAACGCACGACCTGCAGTTTTTTGAACACCAGTGAGGTGCGTTTCTGGAACACCACCTCGCCATGCGACTTACCGTTTTTGATCTTATCGCTTAGCTCAACCGGCCCAACCTGCTGGCAGGAGATGGCCGCATCAGAGGTATCTTCGGCAAGGCCAAGCCCGCCTTTGATGCCGCCGGTTTTCGCCCGGCTGATGTAGCAGGTCACGTTTTTTACGTCAGGATCGTCAAAGGCTTCGACGACAATTTTATGATCCGGCCCGAAAACCTTAAACACGGTATCGACGGAACCAATCTCCTCTGCCTGCACGGCATGGCCAGTCAGCAGCAGAAGCGTTGCAGCGATCAATGTCTTGTATTTCATATTGTTACCATATTTTAAAATTACACAGAGTAATTATTCAACAATCATTCAGAAAAAGGTAGCAAGATCACAGGATTAGGATAAAGGCCCGCTAAGCAGCAAAAAATGCGCATTTATGCGCAAAAAAAACACTGAATGCTAAAAGATCAAAAAATGCTATCATCCACTAACCTGTTAGCAGGGTGTCTGCTGTTTTAAGGATGAGGATAGTATATGGATCAGGCTGGAATTATTCGCGATCTTCTTACCTGGCTGGAAGGCCATCTGGATCAGCCTTTGTCACTCGATAACGTGGCGGCAAAAGCGGGTTATTCTAAGTGGCATTTACAACGGATGTTTAAGGATGTCACGGGTCATGCCATCGGCGCTTATATTCGTGCGCGTCGTCTTTCCAAATCTGCCGTGGCGCTGCGCCTGACTGCGCGCCCAATTCTGGATATCGCTCTGCAGTATCGCTTTGATTCGCAGCAGACCTTTACCCGCGCGTTCAAAAAACAGTTTTCGCTCACCCCTGCGATCTATCGCCGTTCACCGGACTGGAACTCCTTCGGGATGCGCCCGCCACTGCGTCTGGGCGAATTCGCGATGCCGAAGCATGAAATCATCACCCTGCCCGAAACGCACCTGGTCGGCACCACCCAAAGCTATTCGTGTTCGCTGGAGCAGATTTCCGAATTTCGTCATCAAATGCGCGTCCAGTTCTGGCGCGATTTTCTCAGCCATGCGCCGGCCATTCCGCCCGTGCTGTACGGCCTGAACGAAACGCGTCCGAGTCTGGAAAAAGACGATGAGCAGGAGGTCTTCTATACCACCGCCTTAACCCCTGAGATGGCCAATGGCTATATTCAGAGCGCGAAACCGGTCGTCGTAGAAGGCGGTGAATACGTGATGTTCACCTATGAAGGGCTGGGTACTGGCGTGCAGGACTTTATCATGACGGTGTATGGCACCTGCATGCCAATGCTGAACCTGAACCGCAGAAAGGGGCAGGACATTGAGCGTTACTATCCGGCCAGTGACGTTAAGCCGGAAGCACGCCCAATCGATCTGCGCTGCGAATACCTGATTCCTGTCCGCCGCTAGCGCTGAAGCTCATCTAACGCAGGGGCATCGAGATGCGAGATATCCCCTGCCATCTCCACGATCCAGCCGGAAGCCAGCCACGGACTTTGCTGATAGTCGATGCGGGATAGCGAGCAGTTACGCAGACGCAGTCGGCGCTCCGCCCAGGCCGGAAGCCCGAGAATCGTACTTACCAGACAGCCCAACGCCATCCCATGACTGACCAGCAAAGGTCGGCTACCCTGCGGCAACGCCAGGCAGGCCGCCAGCGCCGCGTGCATCCGCTCGCTCAGTTCCAGCATCGATTCACCATCCGGTATACGCCCCTCTTCGGTACCGTTGACCAGGGTCTGACGCCAGGCCTCTTCGGCCTCGGTTAAGGAATCGATATGGCGTTTTTCCAGCACCCCCATATCCAGCTCGCGCAGGCGGGCATCCACAGTGACATCGCAGCCGCAGGCTTGCGCGATAATCTCTGCTGTGCGTCGCGTGCGACCTAAATCGCTGGCGATAACGTGGGTGATGCCAAGGGTTTTGGCGCGTTCACCAACCTGCCAGGCCTGTTGCTCGCCCTTGGCAGTAAGTGGACTGTCTGACTGGCCTTGAATACGTCGCTCGGCGTTCCACTGCGTTTCACCGTGGCGAACAAGGTATACCTGTAACATGCTTTTTTTCCGTTATACTGCGATGATATTTTTAGAGTTAGGCTTAATTATGCACCAGGTTGTCTCTGCTACCACTAATCCTGCCAAAATTCAGGCAATTCTAAGGGCATTCGAACAGATCTTCGGCGAAGGATCCTGCCACATTGACGCCGTTGCCGTCGAGAGCGGTGTCCCGGAACAGCCCTGGGGCAGCGAAGAAACGCGAGCTGGCGCACGGAATCGTGTCGTCAATGCCCGGCTGGCGCGTCCGCAGGCCGACTACTGGGTCGCGATTGAAGCCGGGATCGACAACGACAGCACCTTTAGCTGGGTGGTGATTGAGAGCGCAACGCAGCGCGGCGAGGCTCGTTCCGCCACCCTGCCCCTTCCCGCGATCATTCTGGAGAAAGTCCGCGCAGGCGAGGCGCTGGGGCCGGTGATGTCACAGTACACCGGCATTGATGAGATAGGTCGCAAAGAGGGGGCAATCGGCGTGTTTACCGCCGGGGCACTCACGCGATCTGGCGTTTATCATCAGGCAGTGATCCTGGCGTTAAGCCCGTTTCACAACCCTGTTTACCGCTGATCGCCCAGCAAAATCGCTTCGAGCCACTGGCGCAGCTCAACCGGTGCCGATTTCAGGCTGTTTGACCCGCGGGTGATCGTCGCGATCCCCGCGCCCAGCTCGCTTTTCAGCTCACGCTGGCTCATCTCCCCACGCAGCAACTCTTCGATAATCCGCACCCGGGTGCCCAGCGCTTCGCGCTCGTCCGGGGTCAGCATCAGCTGCAGCAAAGGTAAATGCAGATCCTGTTCATAAGACTGGCGAAGCAGCTCCACAAAACGAAGCCACTCCTGATGACGCTGTTCGGCCATAGCCGATGAATAAGGGGAATGCTGGGTCATGTTATGCCGCCTTTCGTACTCTTAAACGAGTACAAGCATAACATAACCCACGCCGATCAGTAACGGCGCTGCCACTCACTCTCGTTCATCAGGCTATCTTTCTGCCCCATGAAGTAGCGATAGTAGGCATCGTACGCCAGCACATTCTTCACATAGCCGCGCGTTTCCGAGAACGGAATGCTCTCGACAAACGCCACCGCATCAATGCGCCCGGCGCTGTTGCCCAGCCAGGTTCGCACCCGTCCCGGACCGGCGTTATATGCCGCCGAGGCGAAGATACGGTTATTGCCGAACTGCTGGTAGACGCTTTGCAGATAGGTGGTGCCGATATTGATGTTGGTATCCGGATCCAGCAGCTGCGATGGACTGCTGTAGCCCGGAATAGCAAACTTCTTCACCGTGTGCGCTGCGGTAGCAGGCATCACCTGCATCAGGCCGCTGGCACCTACCGGGGAGCGCACTTTCGGGTTCCAGGCGCTCTCCTGACGGGCAATGGCCATCGCATAGCTGACAGGAATGTCTTTCCCCTGGGTGTAGCGATCAAACAGATCTTTATAGGCCAGCGGGAAACGCTCTTCGAGATGATCCCACAGCTTACCGGCGATCGTCGCCTGCACGCTCAGATCCCACCAGTGGTTATCGAAGGCATATCGGGCCAGCTGCGCTTTTTCGTCGACGGTGCGGCTGGTGACCAGGTTAGCCCACTCGCTGCGCGCGGTGTTATCCAGATTCCAGTACATCAGCTCGCGTACCCGCGCCATCTCCGGGCCTTGCACCAGCGCGGCGTTCACGCCGGACGGGGCCTTATCAATTTTGAAGGTGTACTCTTCCCCAAGCCGCTGTGCGGCAGCCATCGGATAAAACCCGCGCTGCTGCATCAGGCTGCTGAGGATCGTTTTTGCCTCATCATTGCGACCGCGCTCCAGCAGTAAATCGGCCTGCCAGTAGCGCCATTCATCCTTCTCTTTGGCTTCCATCGGCAGGCGCGCCAGCCAGGTATTCAGGCCGCGGCGATCGCCGTTGCCGAGCGCCATACGCACGCGCCGCTCCACCAGCGAGGTGGAGTTTGAGCGCATGATCGCATCATCACGCCAGCGAGCCTGTTCGTCGGTGATGTCATTGCCCATCAGGCGCCACGCCACGATATCGCGCAGCTCCTGGGTTTGATCGTCATTGAGTTGCTGCGCCTGCGCGAGTGTAGGGATCATCAGCCGGGCGTTTTCCGCGTCATCCCGGGCTACGCTGGTAAACGCCACTGCCGCCATCTGGCGGGTAAAATCGGTGGCACCGGTATTACGGGCAAAGTCCATCACCGTATTCGGATCGTTTGCCAGCTGGATCAACGCGCTGGAGATGGTCTGATACTCCGGCGGCATCTGTCCGGCGAGGGTAGTCACCAGACGGGTATTGCCCGATTTCATCGCCAGGCGGATCCGCTCAAGATACGCCAGCGGATCCTGCTTGCCGGAGCCGCGCCAGGCGCCGAACAGCGAGTCGCAGGCATTGGGCTGGCTTTTGCCGGTGAGCCACAGCTCTTTAGCGCCGTTCCAGGCATCGTTCTGCTGGCCCGTCGCCCATTTCGCATAGTAATAATTACACTGCGCTTCCGTGGTGCCGGGCTTTTCCGGGCTAAAGGCCAGCAGGCCGCGCCAGTCTTCACGCCGCGCCAGCTCATTGACAAAGCGCGACTGTAAGGTGCGCGCAGGCGGCAGCGTCGGGTTGGCCTGAATAAAGTTGCTGACGGCGACGGTAGGCTGGTTCATCAGATCGTCGGTAATCTGGCGGTATTCCAGATACGGGTACAGCGGATAGGCTTTCAGCGTGGGCATCAGCGCCTGGACTGTGTCCATCTGCCGCTGATCCCACGCCTGTTTAATCTGTGCATAGCGATTACGTTGTTCATCCAGTGAATCGGCTCGCGCTGCGCTACTGATCGTCAGTACGCAGACGCTGGCGGCCAGCAGTCGCCAGGCCACCTGTTTGGCTTTTACCACACGCTCGTCCTCTGTTAATCGTTGTTAAATGCAGCGTCTTGCCGCGCAAAAGCGTCTTTAACTTATGCTAACCAGGCATCAGACAACGCGCCACGTCATGGACACATTTTTACCTTTCTTGCGCCCTTTAACACTCCCGATGTCGATGGCTGGGATTAGAGAAGGAAAAAGGCTACACTTCGCAGCTATTCTCATCACCATAAAAGAGGCGAAGTCCAACGTGGCTCAATTCGTTTATACCATGCATCGTGTCGGCAAAGTGGTTCCGCCGAAACGTCATATTCTCAAAAATATCTCGCTGAGCTTCTTCCCGGGCGCAAAAATCGGCGTTCTGGGCCTCAACGGTGCCGGTAAGTCCACCCTGCTGCGCATCATGGCCGGCATCGATACAGACATCGAAGGTGAAGCCCGTCCGCAGCCAGGCCTTAAAATCGGTTACCTGCCACAGGAACCGAAGCTGAATCCGGAACACACCGTTCGCGAGTCCATTGAAGAGGCCGTTGCCGAAGTGGTTAACGCGCTGAAAGGTCTGGACGAGGTGTACGCCAAATACGCAGAGCCAGATGCGGACTTCGACAAACTCGCTGCGCAGCAAGGCAAGTTTGAAGAGATTATCCAGGCGCACGACGGCCACAACCTGAACGTCCAGCTGGAGCGTGCGGCCGATGCCCTGCGTCTACCGGACTGGGATGCGAAAGTCGACAAACTCTCCGGGGGTGAACGCCGCCGCGTCGCGCTGTGCCGTCTGCTGCTGGAAAAACCAGACATGCTGCTGCTCGACGAACCGACGAACCACCTGGATGCAGAATCCGTCGCCTGGCTGGAACGCTTCCTGCACGACTTCGAAGGCACCGTGGTGGCGATCACCCACGACCGTTACTTCCTCGATAACGTTGCGGGTTGGATCCTCGAGCTTGACCGTGGTGAAGGTATTCCGTGGGAAGGTAACTACTCCTCCTGGCTGGAGCAGAAAGATCAGCGTCTGGCGCAGGAAGCATCTCAGGAAGCTGCTCGTCGTAAATCGATTGAGAAAGAGCTGGAGTGGGTTCGTCAGGGCGCGAAAGGCCGTCAGTCTAAGGGTAAAGCCCGTCTGGCACGCTTTGAAGAGCTGAACAACGCTGAATACCAGAAGCGTAACGAAACCAACGAACTGTTTATTCCACCTGGCGCCCGTCTGGGTGACAAAGTGGTTGAAGTCAGCAACCTGCGCAAGTCTTACGGCGATCGTCTGCTGATCGACGATCTGAGCTTCGCCGTACCGAAAGGGGCGATTGTCGGCATCATCGGTCCGAACGGCGCGGGTAAATCAACGCTGTTCCGCATGATGTCCGGTCAGGAAACGCCTGACAGCGGCACCATTACCCTGGGCGATACCGTGAAGCTGGCCTCCGTTGACCAGTTCCGTGACGCGATGGATAACAGCAAAACCGTGTGGGAAGAAGTGTCCGGCGGGCAGGATATTATGCGTATCGGCAACACCGAGATGCCAAGCCGTGCTTACGTGGGCCGCTTCAACTTCAAAGGTGTCGATCAGGGCAAACGCGTCGGCGAACTGTCCGGCGGTGAGCGCGGTCGTCTGCACCTGGCGAAGCTGCTGCAGGTTGGCGGCAACGTTCTGCTGCTCGATGAACCGACCAACGACCTGGATATCGAAACCCTGCGTGCGTTAGAAAACGCCCTGCTGGAGTTCCCGGGCTGCGCAATGATCATCTCGCACGACCGTTGGTTCCTGGACCGCGTGGCAACCCACATCCTCGACTATCAGGATGAAGGTAAAGTGGAGTTCTTCGAAGGTAACTTCACCGAATACGAAGAGTACAAGAAACGCACGCTGGGCGCCGATGCGCTGGAGCCGAAGCGTATCAAGTACAAGCGTATCGCCAAGTAAAAGCAAAAAGGCAACGCAAGTTGCCTTTTTTATTGCTGTGGGAGAGGGATCTGGCCGCTACCTCTTCTCCCCCATCATCTCTTTCACCAGCTCCACGCAACGCAGGAAGCGACCGTCGTAATCCGCCTCTTCCACATGCATATAGTCGATGTTGTTCGCTTTTAGCATCTCCACCAGCATGGTCTGGAACTCTTTCCTGTCCACTGAGCTGCCCAGGCTGCGCATCCCATCGGCCACCCACGGGGTGTTGTTCTCTACCAGGATCACCAGATCAAAGCGGTATTCGTCGATCAGCGCCTGTACAAACGGGTGTTCGCGGCCTTCGTACTTTTTACAGAACGCCTGGGTGGTGACGAAATCGGTATCGACAAACGCAACCTTGTTGGCGTATTTAACCGCGAAATCAATGTACTGCGCATGGCCCAGCGCGATTTTATCGTAGTCGGAATACTGGAGCGCCATCTCGTCGCCGCCGAGATGCGAAAAGACGTAATCGCGACCGTATTCCCAGGCGCTGGTGGTGTTAAAGATGTTCGCCAGTTTGTTGACCAGCGTGGATTTCCCGCTGGATTCCCCGCCGAGGATCGCCACGGTGCGTACGAAGAACGGCTTCACTTCCGTCGGGATGTACTCCCAGTAGCGGAATGGGTTCTCGCGGATCTGTGCCCCGCTGATGTTCATAAAGGTGCGTTTGGGGTCGATAAGCACCGTCTCCGTGCCCAGATGCTGTGGATATTGCAGCGCATCAGACTCTTCAGAGGTATAGATCCAGTTAGGCTGAATACCTTTTTCTTCCATAAACGCTTTAATGCCGTTACTCCACACGTCCCAGCCGTGCGGATAGGGCTCCATGCCCTCTTCATTAAAGGCATGAATGCGGATGTTCTTCTGGTATTTAAATGTCTGTAACAGCCAGCGCAGACGGTCTGACACAGTGGGCTGCTGCGACATGGCGCTCGCTTCGAACAGCTCCCGGTCGCGCTTCTCATCGTAGCCCATGATGATATGCAGTTCGTCCACCTGGCTACAGGCGCGCTGGATCAGATAGACATGCCCGGTATGCAGCGGATAAAACTTGCCGAATACCACGCCGATGTTCTTTTGCATACGCGGGAATTCAAGCCCCAGAAAGCGGTGCAGCGCTTCCAGCTTCTGTGCGCTGGGGCTTTTGATTTTGGCATTCAGCAGCTGGCTTAAGTAGCCTTTGGTCATTCCGCTGGCTTCCGCCACCTGCTGCAAGGTGCAGTTTTTCTGGCGGATTGCGGTTTTGAGATAGTCAAATGACGACATAAATTACGGTGCCTCCTGCAACTTCGAATAGGTAATTATAAGTCGTCAAAGACACTTAGCGCATCCGAGAGTTTTTTAACCGGGAACACTTTCATCCCGTCAGGCAGCTTTTTCGGTACGTTTGCCGCCGGAACAATGGCACGACGGAAGCCATGCTTCGCGGCTTCAGAAATACGTTCCTGACCACTCGGCACCGGGCGAATTTCCCCTGCCAGCCCCACTTCGCCAAACACGACCAAATCCTGCGGCAGCGGGCGGTTGCGCAGGCTCGAGACCATCGCCAGCAGCAGTGCCAGGTCAGCACTGGTTTCGGTCACTTTAACGCCACCCACCACGTTGACGAAGACATCCTGATCCGCCATCTGCAGGCCGCCATGGCGGTGCAACACGGCCAACAGGATGGCTAATCGGTTCTGTTCTAACCCGACCGCAACGCGCCGCGGGTTGCCCATCATGGAGTGATCCACCAGCGCCTGGATTTCAACCAGCAGTGGGCGCGTCCCTTCCCACAACACCATGACCGAACTGCCGGAGGTCACTTCGTCACCGCGACTGAGGAAGATGGCCGACGGGTTGCTGACTTCACGCAGCCCTTGCTCGGTCATGGCGAAGACGCCTAACTCATTCACCGCGCCAAAGCGGTTTTTATGGCTACGCAGGGTCCGAAAACGGGAATCGGCATCCCCGTCGAGCATCACCGAACAGTCGATACAGTGCTCCAGCACTTTCGGACCCGCCAGCGAACCATCTTTGGTCACATGACCCACCATCACAATCGCCACCCCACGCGTTTTAGCAAAGCGCGTCAGGTAGGCGGCGGTTTCACGCACCTGGGCAACGCTGCCCGGTGACGACTGAATGTCCGCCATGTGCATCACCTGGATGGAGTCGATGACCATCAGCTTCGGCAGCTCTTCTTCTGCAATCATGCAGATCTGCTCGATGCTGGTTTCGGAGAGCATATTCAGGTTGGCGGTTGGTAGCCCCAGGCGGTGCGCACGCATCGCAACCTGCTGCAGCGACTCTTCCCCGGTGACATACAGGGTTTTCATGTTTTCGGCGAGCTTGCACATCGTTTGCAGCAGCAGAGTCGATTTCCCGGCCCCCGGGTTGCCGCCGATCAGGATTGCACTTCCCGGCACCACCCCGCCCCCCAGCACCCGATCAAACTCTTTAAAACCGGTCGAGAAACGCGGCAGCGCTTCAAGGCTGATGTCAGAGAGCTTCTGAACTTTAGACGTACCCGCATTGCCCGCATAGCCGCTCAGGCGCTCGTTACGGGCAACGGTTGGCGAAGCGGCAATGCCGCGCACTTCGGTGATGGTATTCCATGCATGACAGGCGCTGCACTGCCCCTGCCAGCGCGGATAATCCGCACCACATTCATTACAGACAAATGCGCGTTTTGGAGCTTTCGCCACGTTTTACCTCGTTATTTCTGATTCAGGCTGCCGGAGAGAATGCAGAACACCCCCATCAGGTCAGCATGACGGATAATGACTTCCGTCTTTTCATTTACGGTAGGTTTGGCATGGTAGGCAATGCCCAGCCCGGCCACTTTGATCATCGGCAGATCGTTAGCGCCGTCACCGATCGCCACGGTCTGGGCAGCGGGAATGTCATACTTATCGGCCAACCGCAGCAGGGTATTGGCTTTGTACTGAGCATCGACGATATCGCCGATGACGTTGCCGGTCAGCTTACCGTCGCGGATCTCCAGCTCGTTGGCGACCACGGCATCCAGGCGCAGCTTGTCGCGCAGGTAGTCGGCAAAGAAAGTGAATCCGCCAGAGGCGATCGCCACTTTCCAGCCCAGGGTTTCCAGCTTCAGCACCAGTTGGGTCAGGCCCGGCATCAGCGGCAGCTTCTCACGCACCTGCAGCAGGATATTGGCATCGGCATCTTTCAGCGTGCCCACGCGCTGCTTCAGGCTGGCCGTAAAGTCCAGTTCACCGCGCATCGCCCGCTCGGTCACTTCGGCCACCATCTCGCCGGTCCCGGCCAGTTTAGCGATCTCATCGATGCATTCGATCTGAATGGCGGTCGAATCCATATCCATCACCAGCAGTCCCGGCGTTTTCAGATGCGGGATTTTACCCAGCGGCGCGACATCAAACCCGGCATCGTGCGCCAGACGGGTGGCACGCGGGGTCAACGACCCGGCCAGACGGATGACATGATAATCTTCGACACACCAGGCGGCCACGATCACCATCGCCGCGCCAAGCTTGCTCTGATAACGCGTAAGCTGCTGTTTATCCAGGCCGCGTCCGTACAGCAGCCAGCCGCTACGGCCAGCATGGTAATCCAGTGGCATTACCTCATCACCACTTAATGAGAGCGGCAATCCTGGCCAGAGAGGGACTTCATTGGGCAGGTCGCACCAGGTAATGTTTGGCATTAAAGCTCCTGTAAAATCGTTCGCGCCGGGAATCATCCAGGGGGTGAAAATAACGCATGAGGCTACCTTGTAACCATCACTTCTGGCAACATTAACCCGAAAATTTTCAGCAGGTGGAATATGGCTCGCGCAAAACTGAAATTCCGGCTTCATCGTGCCGTGATTGTCCTGTCCTGTCTCGCACTTCTGGTGGCGTTGATGCAGGGTGCCTCGTGGTTCAGCCAGAACCATCAACGACAGCGTAATCCGCAACTCGAAGAACTGGCCCGCACGCTGGCACATCAGGTCTCGCTCAACGTCGCCCCGGCAATGCATACCGAAACGCCAGATGAGAAGCGCATTACCCAGGTGCTCAATCTGCTGACAAAAGAGAGCCGGATCCTTGATGCCAGTGTTTATGACGAAGAAGGCGGTCTGATTGCCCGTGCCGGTGAGCATGTTGCCGTGCGCGACAGGCTTGCGCTGGATGGCAAAAAGGCCGGGGGCTACTTTAGCCAGCAGATTGTTGAGCCCATTCAGGGTAAAAACGGTCCGCTCGGCTATCTGCGCCTCACGCTCGATACCCATACTCTGGCCACCGAGGCCAAACAGGTGGATAACACCACCAATATTCTACGCCTGATGCTGCTGCTGTCACTGGCAATTGGGGTGGTACTGACCCGCACGCTACTGCAGGGCAAACGCACCCGCTGGCAGCAATCCCCTTTCCTGCTAACCGCCAGTAAATCGGTCCCGGAAGAGGAAGAGAGCGAAAAGAAAGATTAGTGGTAAAGTAGATGCTTGTTTCAGCAAAGGAAACCGCCATGTCTGATTTGCGCCTGCTTATCTCTGATTCGTACGATCCCTGGTTTAACCTTGCGGTGGAAGAGTGCATCTTCCGCCAGATGCCCGCCACGCAGCGGGTGCTGTTCCTGTGGCGCAACGCCGATACCGTGGTGATTGGTCGCGCGCAGAATCCGTGGAAAGAGTGCAATACGCGGCGCATGGAAGAAGACAACGTGCGGTTGGCGCGCCGCAGCAGCGGCGGCGGCGCGGTGTTCCACGACCTCGGCAATACCTGCTTTACCTTTATGGCCGGGAAACCCGAGTACGACAAAACCATCTCCACCCGCATTGTTCTCAACGCGCTGGAGGCGCTGGGGGCGACAGCAGAAGCGTCCGGGCGCAACGATCTGGTGGTGAAAACAGCCGAAGGTGACAGGAAGGTTTCCGGCTCTGCCTATCGCGAAACGCCAGACCGGGGCTTCCATCACGGCACCCTGCTGCTGAATGCTGACCTCAGCCGCCTGGCGAACTACCTCAATCCAGACCAGAAGAAGCTCCAGGCCAAGGGCATTACCTCCGTGCGCGGTCGCGTCGCGAATCTGGTGGATCTGCTGCCCGGCGTGACGCATGAACAGATCTGCGAGGCCATTCGTGAGGCCTTCTTTGCCCACTATGGCGAACGCGTCGAAGCCGAAGTGATCTCCCCGGATAACACCCCGGACCTGCCGAACTTTGCTGAAACCTTTGCCCGCCAGAGCAGCTGGGAGTGGAACTTCGGCCAGGCGCCTGCGTTCTCCCATCTGCTGGACGAGCGCTTCACCTGGGGCGGCGTGGAGCTGCACTTCGACGTCGAGAAGGGCCATATCACCCGCACGCAGGTGTTTACCGATAGCCTGAATCCGGCACCTTTAGAGGCGCTGGCGGCACGTTTGCAGGGGTGTTTATACCGTGCAGACAAACTGCAGCAGGCGTGCGACGCGCTGATCGCGGATTTCCCGGCGCAGGAAGCCGAGTTGCAAGAGCTGTCGGCCTGGATTGCGCGTGCCGTGAGATAATGAGCTGGCCTGCAGGACGCACCTGTCAGGCCATTTTATTGACCATGACGCGTATTTCGTCCAGCCGGGCGATCATGCCAGACGCAATATGGCGGAAGCCGGCGCTGATACGTACGTCAGCCTGCAGGCTTTCCCAGAAGCGATACGCGAGGGGGAGCGCAAATTCCCAGGCCTGACGAGAAAGCCCGGCATCAAAACGCAGCTCACAGGGTTCCTGGCGGATGACGCCCTGACCGGTGGGAGCCAATGCCATCGGCAGCATGTCGTAAACGGGCGCCAGCTCAAGCGGCAGTCGGGAATAATAGAACGAGAGATTTCCGGCGTGCATGTCGCTGTTGCCAATCAGGCGGCCAAAAGCCCAAATCCGTTCGATGTGGGCCACTGTCTCTGGCGCAACAACGCCGGCATTAACCAGCTTTGCCACTGCCAGCGGCCATGATGACGTGGCCGAAATGAATTCACTCTGCGTTGCCTCCAGCGAAACAATCGCCCGTCTTCCCGCGATCCCCACACAGTCGAATCGCGCGACCTGCAGGAATACCTGACCCTTTTCGCCCTGCAGCGCGGTTGCCTCAGCGGCCGGGATCCCCTCCTGAGCCAGTATTCCGAGCGCAATGGCTTCGGCAAAGAGCAGATCGCACCAGCGCTCAGAAACGGGCGTTAACTGGGGGGCAGTAAACTTAACCAGCACCGGCGTCGGGGCGATGCAGACAAATTTAGGCTGCTCGCCACCCGCAGACGAACCGACGATTTCTCCGGCAAGCGCTTCCTGCGAAAGCTGCTCATATTTTTGCTGCTTTTCGTCTTCCTGAATGACCTCAGGTTCGGCGCTGGCAAACCAGCGCTGGTAGTTTTCTTCTCCCACCAGCCAGCCACCAAAGTTTTCCCCGGTAAACCGGCTGAGCGCATAAAGCACATCGCTTTCCTGCCACAGGCGAATATCGTCAGGCAGAGCGTACTGCTGCGCGAAGCGGCGTCCCCACGCCCGCCCCAAAAAGCCCTGCGGACGAAGATCGGTCAGATACCAGGGAAGCCCGTCAAACCATTCCCAGCCTCCTTCGGCATCCTTCACCAGACAACTTCCCTGCGGCCAGCAAGGATAGACATCGCCAAATTTGTACGCCCTGCCCTGCTCGTTCACACGCCAGAGCGGAAAAGTCGCAATGCCTTTTATCGGCCTGTTCAGGGCATAACGTGTGGCCCGCGCTTTGCCAAACTGGATCACGCGTGCGTCGGCCCTGGTCAGACGTGAAAACGTCGCCTGGCTAACGCCTAACTGCCCACGCAGTTCTGGTGCAGAAACAGGGCCCTGTAAGAGCAGATCGTTTAACGCGTGCATGGGTGAATAGCTCGATGAATAGATACTTGAATAGATTTAATAGCACATCAGGCTGAAATGTATAGTGAAAGAGAAAATTAAGGCGAGGTTGATGAATAGATACGAGAAAAAAGGGGCAACAGTTGCCCCTTCAGAAAAACGTTACTCTTGATCGCCCAGCAGAACGGATTCCAGCGCGATTTTGATCATGTCGTTAAAGGTGGTCTGACGCTCAGCGGCAGTGGTCTGCTCGTGAGTACGGATATGGTCAGACACGGTGCAGATGGTCAGGGCTTTCGCGCCGAACTCCGCCGCCACACCGTAGATGCCAGCCGCTTCCATTTCCACGCCCAGGATGCCGTACTTTTCCATCACGTCGAACATTTCGCCGCCGTCCGGGGAGTAGAACAGGTCAGCAGAGAAGATGTTGCCCACGCGCGCGTCAACGCCCAGCGCTTTAGCCGCGTCAACCGCGTTACGCACCATGCCGAAGTCAGCAATGGCGGCAAAGTCGTGGTCTTTGAAACGCATGCGGTTAACTTTGGAATCGGTGCAAGCACCCATCCCGATCACCACGTCACGCAGTTTCACGTCCATGCGTACAGCACCGCAGGAACCCACACGGATGATTTTCTTCACGCCGAAATCGGTGATCAGCTCTTTGGTGTAAATGGAGCAGGACGGGATACCCATACCGTGACCCATTACGGAAATTTTGCGACCTTTGTAGGTACCGGTAAAGCCCAGCATGCCGCGAACGTTGTTCACTTCACGCACGTCTTCGAGGAAGGTTTCTGCAATGTGCTTCGCACGCAGCGGGTCGCCTGGCATCAAAACAACGTCAGCGAAATCGCCCATCTCTGCATTAATGTGTGGAGTTGCCATCGTTATATCCTTTCAGTTTTAAATGTACGAAGGGCGGGAATGTCCCGCCCAAGCTATCACAGCATGTTTTTGCCGTAGTCCATTGGGGAGGTACCGAAGTAGCTCGCAATGGTCTGGCCGATATCGGCGAAGGTTTCGCGATGGCCGAGCGATCCTGGTTTCACTTTCGGGCCGTACACCAGCACCGGGATGTGCTCACGGGTATGGTCGGTACCGGTCCAGGTCGGGTCGCAGCCGTGGTCAGCGGTCAGGATGATGATGTCATCTTCCTTCATCAGCTCCAGCAGCTCCGGCAGACGGCGGTCGAACAGTTCCAGACCGGCAGCATAACCGGCGACGTCGCGACGGTGGCCCCAGGAGGAGTCGAAGTCCACGAAGTTGGTGAAGACAATCGTCTTGTCGCCCGCTTCTTTCATCTCTTTGATGGTGGCATCGAACAGCGCGTCCAGACCGGTGGCTTTCACTTTTTTGGTGATACCACAGTTGGCGTAGATGTCCGCGATTTTACCGACCGATACGACCTGGCCGTCTTTCTCGTCAACCAGCTTCTGCAGTACGGTCGCGGCTGGCGGTTCAACGGCCAGATCGTGACGGTTGCCGGTACGCTGGAAGTTGCCTGGTTTGTCGCCGACAAACGGACGCGCAATAACACGGCCGATGTTGTAGCCACCTTCGGTCAGCTCTTCACGCGCGATTTCGCACAACTCGTACAGGCGATCCAGACCAAAGGTCTCTTCATGGCAGGCAATCTGGAACACGGAGTCAGCGGAGGTGTAGAAAATCGGTTTGCCGGTTTTCATATGCTCTTCGCCGAGCTGGTCCAAAATCACGGTACCGGAAGAGTGGCAGTTACCGAGGTAACCCGGCAGATTGCCGCGCTCAACCAGCTTATCCAGCAGTTTCTGCGGGAAGCTGTTGTCGTGATCAGAGAAATAGCCCCAGTCGAACAGAACCGGTACACCGGCGATTTCCCAGTGACCCGACGGAGTGTCTTTCCCGGAAGAGAGCTCGTGCGCCCAGGCGTATGCGCCGACGACTTCCGCGTTAGCGTCCATACCGGCTGCAACTTTACCGGTAGAACCTTCATGCGCTTTCACCAGACCCAGACGGGTCAGGTTTGGCAGGTTCAGCGGACCCTGACGACCATTGTTTGCTTCGCCGTTTGCACAGGCTTCAGCGATGTGACCCATGGTGTCTGCACCGGTGTCACCAAAGCGATCTGCGTCTTCTGTAGCGCCGATGCCGAATGAGTCCAGCACCATAATAAATGCACGTTTCATATGTTCTCCGTACTCAGTGCTTCATAAAAAAGCGATCAGATCAGTATACCGCTATTCAGTAATGCGACGATAGACGGTTGGTGTGCTTTCTGGCGCTTTGTCCGCCAGAGTAATGGCCGCTTTCATCGCTTTAGCGGCTTCCTGCCAGCTGTTTTCGTCTTTGGCATGGATCACCGCCAGCGGACGCTGTCCGTCAACGCTGTCGCCCAGACGGGCCATATCGGTAAAGCCAACACTGTAATCAATGCTGTCGGAGGCCTGACGACGACCACCGCCCATAGAGACCACCGCCATGCCCAGCGCGCGGGTATCCATTGCCGAAACAAAGCCTTCCGTATCCGCATAAACGGCTTTGCTCAGCATCGCGGTAGGCAGGTATTTCGCGTAATTTTCGACGAAATCAGCCGGGCCTTTCTGCGCGGCGACCATGCGGCCAAAGATCTCTGCCGCTTTACCGTTATCCAGTACCGCCTGCAGTTTTGCGCGCGCGTCGGCATCGTCCTGGGCAAGCTTGCCTGAAATCAGCATCTCAACGCACAGCGCCATGGTGACGTCGAACAGACGCGGGTTGCGGTATTCGCCTGTCAGGAACTGCACCGCTTCGCGGACTTCGACGGCGTTACCGGCACTGGACGCCAGCACCTGGTTCATGTCGGTCAGCAGCGCGGTGGTGCGCACGCCCGCACCGTTGGCGACGCCAACGATCGCTTCGGCCAGTGCTGCGGAGAGTTCATAGGTTGGCATAAAGGCGCCGCTGCCCACTTTCACATCCATCACCAGCGCATCCAGCCCTTCAGCCAGTTTCTTGGCGAGGATCGAAGCGGTAATCAGCGGGATGGAGTCGACGGTCGCGGTAATGTCACGCGTGGCGTAAAAACGCTTGTCCGCCGGAGCAAGTGAGCTGGTCTGGCCGATAATCGCCACACCCACATTTTTAATGATGTCGCGGAAGCGATTGTCATCCGGGAAGATATCAAACCCCGGGATGGCTTCCAGTTTATCGAGCGTGCCGCCGGTATGCCCAAGGCCACGCCCTGAGATCATCGGAATATAGCCGCCGCAAGCCGCGACCATCGGCCCCAGCATCAGCGAGGTGACATCACCCACGCCGCCGGTGGAGTGTTTGTCAACGATCGGGCCATTAAGATTCAGGCTCTTCCAGTCCAGAACGGTACCTGAATCCCGCATCGCCATGGTCAGCGATACACGTTCCGGCATCGCCATATCGTGGAAGAAAATGGTCATCGCCAGGGCCGCAATCTGCCCTTCAGAGATGGTGTTGTCACGAATACCGTTGATAAAGAAACGGATCTCTTCGTCGCTTAAAGCATGACCATCACGTTTTTTACGAATAATTTCTTGTGCGAGAAACAAGGGAACCCCCGGGGAATCAGGTTAAATGCGGCGGATGAACCGCCGCAGGGAATGAATCAATAGCTGCTGGCGCTCTTGCCGTCGCCGTGGCCCAGCGCTTTCAGCAGGCTTGCCAGCAGGCTGGATGCGCCAAAGCGGTAGTGACGGGAATCAGCCCAGTCGGCACCAAAGAGTTCATCAGCAATGGCCAGGAACTGCTGCGCATCTTCCGCAGTACGCACACCGCCCGCCGGTTTGAAACCAACGGTTTTTTCCACGCCCATATCGCGGATCACTTCCATCATGATGCGCGCGCTTTCCGGGGTAGCGTTGACCGGCACTTTACCGGTAGAGGTTTTGATAAAGTCAGCACCCGCTTTAATCGAGATTTCAGATGCTTTACGAATCAGCGCTTCTTCTTTCAGCTCGCCGGTCTCGATGATCACTTTCAGCAGCACATTTGCCGCCGCACAGGCCTCTTTACAGGCTTTAACCAGATCAAAGCCAACCTGCTCGTTACCGGCGATCAGTGCACGGTAAGGGAAGACCACGTCCACTTCGTCTGCACCGTAAGCGATAGCCGCGCGGGTTTCTGCCAGCGCGATCTCGATATCGTCGTTACCGTGCGGGAAGTTAGTCACGGTCGCGATGCGCACGTCCGGCGTACCCTGCTCGTTCAGGGTTTTACGGGCGATGGGAATGAAACGTGGGTAGATGCAGATCGCCGCGGTGTTGCCCACTGCGGTTTTCGCCTGATGACACAGGGCGATCACTTTCTCGTTGGTGTCGTCGTCATTCAGGGTAGTCAGGTCCATCAGTTTCAACGCGCGCAGGCTGCTTGCGGTTAAGTCGGTCATAACATTCTCCAGGCATATAGCCGTAAAATTGTACCTTGCGGGTCTGTGAGTATTCTAACATTCACCCGCATTCTCACTTCGACATTCATCACAGTTAATGAAATACACATACAACTTTGCATAACTGTAATGCGATCAACTTCAAATAATTTGGCTGTAACTGCCGGTTAAAGCACCAGGCACCCGCGCAGGATCAAAGGCGGACGGCGGGACTCTTTTTACACTCTTCCCCACTTTTGCAGCAGAATAAGGAAGCGACAATGTCCACAGCCAGTCCCGATACCCTGCAACAACGTTGCCAGAAAATTGTGACAAGCCCGGTGTTAAGTCCCGAACAAAAACGCCATTTTCTGGCGCTGGAGGCAGAAAATAATCTGCCCTATCCTGCCCTGACGTCTGAAGCGCGCCTCGCACTGGAAGCCGGGTATATCTGCGATATGTTTGAAGGCCATGCGCCCTACAAACCGCGCTATGTGCTACCCGACTATGCGGCGTTCCTGGCAAAAGGCTCACAATGGCTGGAGCTGGAAGGGGCACAGGATCTTGATGATGCCCTGTCTCTACTCACTATTCTTTACCACCACGTCCCGTCCGTGACTTCGATGCCGGTGTTTCTCGGGCATCTCGATACGTTGCTGCAACCATATGTTAGAATTCTAACACAAGACGAAGTCGATAACCGAATAAAACGTTTCTGGCGCTATCTCGATCGCACCCTGCCGGATGCCTTTGTCCATGCCAATATTGGCCCAGCGGATGGCCCCATCACTCGGGCAATTTTACGCGCCGATGCAGAACTCAAGCAGGTTTCACCGAATCTGACCTTTATCTACGATCCGGCGATCACCCCTGACGATCTGCTGCTGGAAGTGGCCAAAAACATCTGCGAGTGCAGTAAACCCCACATCGCCAACGGCCCTGAAAATGATAAAATTTTCACAAAAAACCGTTTTGGCGTGGTCAGTTGTTACAATTCCCTGCCGCTGGCAGGCGGCGGAAGCACCCTGGTGCGCCTCAATCTGAAGGCGATTGCGGAGCAAAGCGACGGCGTTGAAGACTTCTTTACCCGCAGCCTGCCGCACTATTGCCAGCAGCAGATCGCCATCATTGATGCCCGGTGTGATTTCCTCTATCAGCAATCCGGCTTCTTTGAGAATAGCTTCCTCGTCAAGGAAGGGCTGATCGAGGCCGACCGTTTTGTGCCAATGTTCGGCATGTACGGCCTGGCAGAAGCAGTGAACGTGCTGTGTGAGAAAGCCGGGCTCAGCGGACGATACGGTAAAGATGCGCAGGCCAACGCGCTGGGGTATCGCATCAGCGAACAGCTGGCCGCCTTTGTGGAAAACACCCCAGTGAAACATGGCTGGCAGCAGCGGGCGATGCTGCACGCCCAGTCGGGGATCAGCTCGGATATTGGCACCACGCCGGGAGCGCGCCTGCCTTATGGCGATGAACCGGATCCCATCAGCCATTTGCTGGCCGTGGCACCGCATCACCAGCACTATCACGCCGGGATCAGCGACATCCTGACCCTCGACGAGACCGTCAAACGCAATCCGCAGGCGGTGGTGCAGCTCTGCCTGGGTGCCTTCCGCGCCGGGATGCGCGAGTTCAGCGCCAACGTCGCGGGCAACGATCTGGTGCGCGTCACCGGTTATATGGTGCGGCTGTCCGATCTGGAAAAATACCGCGCAGAAGGATCGCGCACCAACACCACCTGGCTGGGTGACGAGGCCGCCCACAACACCCGAATCCTGGAGCGCCAGCCGCGCGTGATAAGCCATGAACAGCAGATGCGCTTTAGTTAGTCAGGTTATTCCCTTCTCCTGCGTCGACGGGCCGGGCAGTCGCCTGGCCCTGTTCCTGCAGGGCTGCAACCTGCGCTGTAAAACCTGCCACAACCCGTGGACGATAGGCCGTTGCAACGACTGCGGGGAGTGCGTGCCGCACTGTCCGCACGACGCGCTGAATATCCAGGCCGGACGGGTCTGGTGGGAAGAGAGCCACTGTCAGCAGTGCGACACCTGCCTGCGGCTCTGCCCGCAGCAGGCCACGCCGATGGCGCAGCGCATGAACGTGGAAGCGGTGCTGGCCCAGGTTCGCAAGGTCGCGCCCTTTATCACCGGCATTACCGTCAGCGGTGGCGAAGCCACCACCCAGCTGCCGTTTGTGGTGGCGCTGTTCGCGGCGCTGAAAGCCGACCCGCAGCTTCAGCATCTGACCTGTCTGGTGGACAGCAACGGCCTGCTCAGCGAAACCGGCTGGCAAAAACTGCTCCCGGTGTTTGACGGCGCGATGCTGGATTTAAAAGCCTGGGGCAGCGCGCAGCACCAGTTTTTGACCGGGCGTGATAACGCCACGATCAAGCACAGCATTCGCTGGCTGGCGGCGCATCACCGGCTGAGCGAGCTGCGCCTGCTGGCGATCCCGGACCATAGTGATTATCTGACCCATCGGCAGGAACTGGTGAATTTTATCCGCCGATTAGGCAACGTTCCCGTCAGAATCAACGCGTTTCACGCCCATGGGGTGTATGGCGAAGCCAGTCGCTGGCGGAGTGCAACGCCAGAGGATGTCGAACCGCTGGCGCAAATGCTGGAGAGCCACAGAATCACGGTGATCCGTCCGGCGCTGTATCTATAGCGGAAGATCGAACAAGGTGCGGGTGTTGTGCAGCAGCGCGTCGGCAATCTCGTCCGCAGGTTCGCGACGCAGTTCACACAGGGTGGCGAATACCCGCGCCACCTGCTCCGGGCGGTTAGGCTGGCCCTGAAACCCATTCAGCGGCATATCCGGCGCGTCCGTTTCCAGTAACAGGGCAGAGAGCGGCAGTTGGGCCATTACATCGCGGGTTTTACTGGCCCGCGAATAGGTGATGGTGCCGCCGACGCCAATCTTATAGCCCATCTCCACAAAGCGCTGCGCCTGCTGCAGGCTGCCCGCAAACCCGTGCACCACTCCGGTACGCGGCAGATCCTGACGCTTAAGGTGCATCGCCAGCTTGTCATGGGTGCGTCGCGAATGGAGGATCACCGGCAGATCGTAGCGTTTTGCCAGCTTCAGCTGCACATCGAGGATCGTCTCCTGACGATCGAACTGCGGATCCTGACGATAGAGATCGAGCCCGATCTCCCCGATAGCCACCAGCTTGTGTGGCCGCGCGGCGATCGCGGCCTCCAGCTGTTCCAGATGCGCATCACGATGGGATTCAATCACAATCGGATGCAGGCCGAGCGCGATATACAGCGCCGGAAAGCGTTCGCCCAATTGCTGCACACGCGCCATGCTGGCCACATCAATAGCCGGAACAATAATCGCTTCAACCCCGGCGTCGGCGGCCCGCTGAATGCTGGCGGGTTCATCGTCGGTAAAAGGAGGAAAGTCAAAGTGGCAGTGGGTATCAACAAAACGGTAAGTCACGCCTGATCCTCGTTATCAAACAGGGTGTCATTCGCCTGAGGTGCAATAACCAGCGGCGTAATGGCAATGTCGTTGGCCACACTCGCCGGGGGCACCACCATCGTGGTCGGGGCAAGGATCCGTGCATGCCGCCGCAGCGGGGGTTGTTCGGCCAGTAATTTACCCACCGTGGCGAGGAAATAACGCCCGCACAGGCGACCCGTTTTGTAGTCCTCGCGAAGGGCGGGCACCCTACTGCCCAGCGCCTGACTTCTCAGCGGCCTCGGCGGGTAGATTTCGATGATCCGCAATTTGCCCGGCGGCTTTTCGATAAAGCGCTGAATGGTGTGGTAGCTGGCCTCATGATGCGACACCAGATTGAGCATCGGCTGCAGGCTGCTGTCACCCAGCCAGCGCTCCATCCGCCTCAGCCACTGCGGGGTATAGTACATCTGCGAAGGGACGGTACGGATCACGACGATCGTTTTTGCCCCGCGCCGGGCCGCCTCCTGCACCGGGATCGCATCGCTGACGCCGCCATCCAGATACGAAATCCCATCCAGCAACGCGCCGGTGCGATAGAAACCCGGTATCGCGCTGGAGGCGCGAAGAATATCCAGCCAGTTCTCCTTCAACGGCGAAAAGTAGCCCGGGGTGTAATCATCCCCGCGACAGGCACACATCCAGAAGGCTTTGCCGGTATCAAACAGGCGCGAGGCATTATCCATCGCCAGCGGCATCTGGCTGGCGGTAGCATCCAGCAGCCAGTCGAGATCGATAAGATTGCCACCGCGCACAAAGCGCAGTGGGTCGAAGAACTCGCGGGAAGTGGTGTAACGCATGATCACTTTGCGGGCGTAGCCCGGCTGATTGCAGACGTAGGCCGAGAGATTTTGCGCCCCGGCTGAGGTGCCAAAAAAGAGATCGAACGGGTTGAACTGCGCACGCATAAATTCATCCAGCACGCCAGCCGTGAAGATCCCTCGCTGACCGCCGCCTTCGCACACCAGCGCGACCTGGCCCGGGCGAAAGGGCTTGAGCGCCAACGGCGCAATATTGCCGAGCGTAACCGGAATTCGCTGCCCCACGTGCTTCCCTTTTTTTATTGTTCTGTTACTACACAGTAGCGTAATCCCGCTACATTTCTCAAATTGAGTGAGGCATTTAAAGAAAAAGGCCCCTGTAAAAACAGAGGCCCTTTTGTAAACGTAACGGTAAGCGACGCTATGGACGGCGTCGTCCAGTGAACAGGCTGACCAGGAACAGAATAATACCGACCACGAAGACGATTTTCGCTGCGCCCGCTGCGGTACCTGCCAGACCACCAAAACCCAAAGCGGCGGCAATTAACGCGATAACCAGAAAAATGATGCCCCAACGAAACATAAGACTCTCCTTTACCATAGTTAATGTCGACCGCTGTCCGTGAGCGCTCAGGATGCTCACTGCGATGTCCATCTCATTCTTAAATTCTTATCTCGCCATCTGGCCGTAGCCAGATGGTCAAATTGTAGACTTTATTTTACTTTCAGATCGTTTTTGACACTTTTCACGCCATCAATGGCTTTGGCAATACTCTCGGCACGGTCGCTTTGCGCGCTCGAATCCACGGTACCGCTCAGTTGAACCACGCCATCGGTCGTTTCAACTTTCACGTTGCGCGACGGGACGATGTCATCAGCCAGCAGCTTGGCTTTCACTTCGCTGGTGGTGGCGGTGTCACCGGCATAGCCCTTGGCGGTGGTCTCTTTACCGTCACGTACGTGCAGTTTGTCGCTGACGGAGGCTACGCCCTCAACACCTTTCGCCACGGTCACAGCCTGTTCAGCCTGCGCCTGGCTCTCAACGAAGCCGCTCAGGGTGACAACACTCTTATCCGTTTTAACGGAGATGTCGGTACTCTTGATGTTCTCATGATCAACCAGGGCCGCTTTCACCTTCGCCGTGATTGCGCTGTCATCCATGTAGTTACCGACTTTATTCATTGAGCTATCGATTTTTTCCCCTGCGGTATTGGTGGTGGATTCCGCCATTGCAGAGCCGCATACCAGTGCACTACCCATCATTACCGCCAGCAGAGTTTTCGAAATGTTCAGTTTTTTAGTATTCATCGATGTATTCCTTTGGTTTGCTCCGAATTCGAGCGATACATATCTGTTTAAGTAGCCATTCATACTACCAATCAACACTCGGGCAAGATGACGACCTTATCAACACGTATTGAGTAGAGCTTTCATCTGCGCCCGGTGCTAAACACTGAGTTAAATATAGATCACAATCAGAGGGCTGCTTTTAGAATTGGTTAAAAAACGAGCAGTAATGGACAAAAGGCGATGAATTAAGAAAATTCCGCAAGGGATTAATAAGGCTGGGATTTAAGAAGAGCACGGCGGCTGCCGTGCTCTGAGACGGGATTAATGCTCGCGCGTTTTGCGGAACTGCACGTCAGGGTAACGCTCATGCGCCAGGTTCAGATTCACCATGGTTGGGGCGATATAGGTCAGGTTATCGCCGCCGTCGAGGGCCAATTGGATCTCGTTCTTACGCTTAAATTCTTCGAATTTCTTCACGTCAGAACATTCAACCCAGCGCGCTGTCGCCACGTTGACCGATTCGTAAATCGCTTCAACGTTGTATTCGCTCTTCAGACGGGCAACGACCACGTCGAACTGCAGCACACCCACCGCACCCACAATCAGATCGTTGTTGGAGATTGGACGGAACACCTGGACCGCCCCCTCTTCCGACAGCTGAACCAGACCTTTCAGCAGCTGTTTCTGCTTCAGCGGATCGCGCAGACGAATACGACGGAACAGCTCCGGCGCGAAGTTCGGAATACCGGTGAACTTCATCATCTCGCCCTGGGTAAAGGTATCGCCAATCTGAATGGTGCCGTGGTTATGCAGGCCGATGATATCGCCCGGATACGCCTCTTCAACGTGCGAACGGTCACCCGCCATAAAGGTCAGCGCATCGGAGATCACCACGTCTTTGCCGGTACGGACCTGACGCAGCTTCATGCCTTTTTCATATTTACCGGACACCACGCGCATAAACGCCACGCGGTCACGGTGTTTCGGGTCCATGTTGGCCTGAATTTTAAACACGAAGCCGGTGAACTTCTCTTCGCTGGCGACCACTTCACGGGTGTCGGTTTTGCGCGGCATAGGCTGTGGCGCCCATTCCACCAGGCCATCCAGCATATGGTCTACACCGAAGTTACCCAGCGCGGTACCGAAGAATACCGGCGTAATTTCACCGCTCAGGAACAGCTCTTTGTCGAACTCGTGGGAGGCGCCTTTCACCAGCTCCAGCTCTTCGCGCAGCTGCTCTACCAGCTCTTCGCCGACCGCTGCGTCCAGATCCGGGTTATCCAGACCTTTAACAATGCGCACTTCCTGGATGGTGTGACCTTTACCGGTCTGATACAGATAAACTTCGTCTTTATACAGGTGGTACACGCCTTTAAACAGCTTGCCGCAGCCGATTGGCCAGGTGATAGGGGCACAGGCGATCTTCAGCTCACGCTCCACTTCATCCATCACTTCCATCGGATCGCGGATGTCACGGTCAAGTTTGTTCATAAAGGTCAGGATCGGCGTATCGCGCAGACGGGTAACTTCCATCAGCTTACGGGTACGGTCTTCTACACCTTTCGCGGCATCGATCACCATCAGGCAGCAGTCCACCGCCGTCAGAGTACGGTAAGTATCTTCGGAGAAGTCTTCGTGACCCGGGGTATCCAGCAGGTTCACCAGGCAGTCGTGATACGGGAACTGCATCACGGAGGTGGTAATCGAGATACCACGCTGCTTTTCCATCTCCATCCAGTCGGATTTCGCATGCTGGCTGGAGCCACGGCCTTTTACCGTACCGGCGGTCTGGATTGCCTGTCCGAATAACAGCACCTTTTCGGTGATGGTGGTTTTACCGGCATCCGGGTGAGAAATAATGGCAAAAGTGCGGCGTTTGGCCACCTCTTGCAAAAAAGGAGACAACGTCATAATCAAATCTTCTTTTAAAAGCGCGGCAGTAAGCCACGCATCATGAATACGAAAATGCGGCTATTTTACCCATCAATGGGGGGCAGGCAATCAATGTTTACACAGGAGTTGCTCCAGTTCGCTCAGGGAGGTCACGGTCCAGGTGGGAGTGATCCCCTCCGGCAGGGCGCGGTTGTGCGCATTCAGCCAGCAGGTAGAGAGTCCGGCATTGATACCGCCAAGGATATCCGACTCTGCCGTATCACCCACCATCAGTACTTTTGCCCGATCCGGGTTGCCCGCCTGTGCCAGCGCGTAGTCGAAGATCCGCGCGGCCGGTTTTGCCACGCCCACCTGCTCGGAGATCACTAACAAATCAAAATAGTCACGAAAACCGGTCCGCTCAAGGCGGATCTGCTGCAGTGCGGTAAAACCGTTGGTAATGATGCCAAGCCTGGCTTTTCCTTTCAGGGAGTCCAGCAGCGACGCCGCTCCCGGAAGCGGCGCGCAGATGGCGGCCATCGCATTCAGGAACGCATTGTTTAAGTCACCCGCCGGGACGCTAAGGCGCTCAGACCACCCCTGGAAACGCTGATGCTGCAGCTGTAACGCGCTAATGGCGCCGTTCTGGTAATCCACCCACAGCGGTTTGTTCACCGCCTGGTAATCCTGGAAATCTTCAGCGGTGAAGGTCACGCTGTAGTCGAGAAACATCCGCTGTAAGCCGCCATACGCGTCAAAGGTAAACAGCGTTTCATCGGCATCAAAAAAAATCCAGTCCCAGTTCATCGTTACAACCTTATTTTGTTATCCAAGCGGCAGAGCCATGATGATGGCGTCTTCACGTCCTTCTGCGGTGGGGTAATAATTGCGGCGAAGGGTCGCTTGATTAAAGCCCAGGCTTTCATAGAGTTTGATCGCCGCAGTGTTTGAAGCCCGCACTTCCAGCCACAGGGTGAAAACGTCCCGGGCTTCCAGCTCGCAAATTAAATGTTCCAGCAGTTCCCTGCCCAGCCCACGACGCTGGAAAGCCGGATCGACGGCAATGTTAAACAGCGTGGCCTCATCAAGCACCACCTGGGTGATAGCGAATGCGGCAAGCTGGCTGTCGACATCAAGGCGATAGTTCAGATAACGCTCGCCCTGGTTGCTGGCAAAGGTTTTTTCACTCCACGGAAAAGCGTGGGCGCGTTTTTCGATGTCAAAAGCCTGGGCTAAATCAGTCGTCGTGAGGGAAGAAATTGTGTTCATGTTCGCAGATTTGTTGCCACAGCGCGCGACGTGCCGCCGGGTTTACTTTAAGTTCGTCCAGCACCGGAGTGGTCAGCGTGCCACCCTCCAGTGCCATGTCTTCTGCTACACCAAGCTGCCAGCTGTTGCATCGGCTGCCTTGCGGGAGCATCGCGACGCGGTCTGGCGTCAGTTGCAGCACCTGATCGGTGTCCACGTTCAGGGCACGGAGCACGTCAGTAATCACCGGTTCGCTCAGGGCCGGCAGGCTCTGCGCCACCATCACCAGACGGATGTGCGCGGGAAGCGAGATGGCGATTTCGCCCTGTAAGGCTGCCGGGCGACGCAACGCCCACTGGGTGATGCCCAGCTGCTGTAATTGCCTGTCTCGTCGGGATGCCATTACCAAAACTCCTGTCTGTCAGGCGCGTAAATATACCAAACTCGTCGAATCTGCGCCAACAAACAACTATAATCCGTCCCCTTATTCCTTGAGGAGTTTTTCATGTCTGCATTTACCCCGGCAAGTGAAGTCTTGCTGCGCCACAGTGATGATTTCGAACAAAGCCGTATTCTGTTTGCCGGAGATATGCAGGATGACCTGCCTGCTCGTTTCGACTGCGCCGACAGCCGCGCGCATACCCAGCAATTCCACCACTGGCAGCTGCTGAGCCGTCAGATGGAAGAGCGCGTCCGCTACAGCCTGGTGGCGGAAGAGAGCGATGTGGCTGACTGCGATACGCTGATCTACTACTGGCCTAAGAACAAGCCGGAAGCCCAGTTCCAGCTGATGAACCTGCTCTCGCTGCTGCCGGTGGGCTGCGATATTTTCGTGGTCGGTGAAAACCGCAGCGGCGTGCGCAGTGCCGAGCAGATGCTGGCGGAGTATGCCACGTTGAACAAAATCGACAGCGCCCGTCGCTGCGGCCTGTATCACGGTCGCCTGGACAAGAAGCCCGCGTTCGATGCAGAAAAATACTGGGGCGAATATCAGCTCGATGGCCTGACCATTAAAACCCTGCCGGGCGTCTTCAGCCGTGATGGTCTCGACGTGGGCAGCCAGCTGCTGCTCTCCACCTTTACGCCGCATACCAAAGGCAAAGTGCTGGACGTAGGCTGCGGCGCGGGCGTGCTGTCCGTCGCGCTTGCCAGCCACTCGCCAAAAGTGCGTTTGACCCTGACTGACGTCAGCGCCCCGGCAATCGAAGCCAGCCGCGCTACGCTTGCCGCAAACGGCATCGAAGCCGAGGTATTTGCCTCTAACGTCTTGTCCGAAGTGACCGGTCGCTTCGATATGATTATCTCCAACCCGCCGTTCCATGACGGGATGGAAACCAGCCTCGAAGCCGCACAGACCTTGATCCGCACCTCGGTTCGTCATCTGAACAGCGGCGGCGAGCTGCGCATCGTGGCCAACGCCTTCCTGCCGTATCCAAAAGTGCTGGATGAAATCTTCGGCTTCCACGAAGTGCTGGCGCAGACGGGCCGCTTTAAAATTTACCGCGCAATCATGACCCGTCAGGCGAAGAAGTAACCTTTGACGTCAACAAATCGGCCTGATGGATAAATCAGGCCGAATTTGCAGCAATCACAACATCCCGCTCATTTATCTGTTGACGAAAATCTGAAACTCTCTAGAATGCGCCTCCGTGGTTACGATACTTTTTTGGGTATCGATGGTATGCGAAGGTGGCGGAATTGGTAGACGCGCTAGCTTCAGGTGTTAGTGTCCTTAGGATGTGGGGGTTCGAGTCCCCCCCCTCGCACCAATAACCATGTAGTAAAAGATATCGCTTGCACTGGGCGAAGGTGGCGGAATTGGTAGACGCGCTAGCTTCAGGTGTTAGTGTCCTTAGGATGTGGGGGTTCGAGTCCCCCCCCTCGCACCAACGAGGCGATATCAAAAAATAAGATGACTGTGCGAAGGTGGCGGAATTGGTAGACGCGCTAGCTTCAGGTGTTAGTGTCCTTAGGATGTGGGGGTTCGAGTCCCCCCCCTCGCACCAATTATCTTATCTCTCCCGATGTTCCCTTCTGAATTTCTTTATTTCAAACTCATTGCAATCACCCACATGCCCGCAACCAGCGCGACGCACGATGGTAGCAACACAAAATGCCGCAGCTGTTTATGCCAGATCATGGCGGATGAAATCAGTAAGCCCGAGACGATAATCACTTTCCAGACCATCAGCGAAAGATCGGTATACGCCAGGCCGGTAATCATCGCTCCCGGCAGTAACACTCCCCACCCACTCCCCAACGCTCTGCTCAGCATAATATCTCTCTCGCTTCGATAATGATAACCAATATCATATGACATAATTTCTCATCTGTCAGCCTGCCAGCAGATTGTGTAAAAAATCTTGCGATTGGCGCGGCCTATAGTTAGGATTGGCAATCATTATCATTTAGATTTCTATCCAGTCCGCTTATGGCCATACGTTCCGCACAAGCCGTTGACAGTCTTATCTGGCACACCCGTCTTCCGTCCGGGCCTTCTGCGCTCGCGGATGCGATGCGTGACGCGATCACCGAGACCCGTGCGCACCTGCTGGATTTCATTAAGCTGGACGAACCCCATCCTCATACCGCCCTGACGCTGGCCCAATGGCGACGTCCGAGCGAATTGCAGTCGCTGCTGGCTATCTACTCCGATCATATCTATCGCAACCAGCCGACCCTGGCGCGGGAAAACAAGCCGCTGCTGTCGCTGTGGGCGCAATGGTATATCGGGCTGCTGGTGCCACCGCTGATGCTGACGCTGCTCACGCAGGATGTTGCGCTGGATGTCTCTCCGGAACATTTCCACGTTGAGTTTCACGAAACCGGGCGCGCCGCCTGTTTCTGGATTGACGTGCATGAAGATCGCCAGACAACGGTACTCTCAGCGCAACAGCGGATGGACGTGCTGATTACCCGTGCGCTGATCCCGGTGATCGAGGCGCTGGAAGAGACGGGTGAGATCAACGGCAAACTTATCTGGAGCAATACCGGCTATTTAATTCACTGGTATCTGAACGAGATGAAACCGCTGCTGGGTGATGAGAAAGTGGAAGCGCTGCGCCAGGCATTTTTCTTTGCCCGCCAGCTGTCGGATGGCCAGGACAACCCGCTTTTCCGCACCGTGGTACCGCGTGACGGGCTGCTGGTTCGCCGTACCTGCTGTCAGCGCTATCGCCTGCCAGATGTACAGCAGTGCGGTGACTGCACGCTGAAATAGTTTCATGAATGGTGAGTGCGGTCTGGTGCCCTCACCCTCGCCCTCTCCCACCGGGAGAGGGTACACACATTAAAAACGGCAACCTTTTGGTTGCCGTTTTGCTTTTATTACGCCACCTGCTGACTCTCTTCTTCTGCCCGCTGTGCCTCTTCCGCTTCCTGCTCCAGCAACTGCTTCTCGTACACTTTAAAGAACGGGTAGTAGATGATGGCAGAAACCAGCGCTAACAGCACAACAAGTACCGCCGCGCGGAAATCCCAGCCCAGCGCCCACGCCGCACCCACGGGTGCCGGTGCGGTCCAGGGTACGACAGAAATCACACGACCAATCAGATCCAGCTTCATCGCCGCCCACGCCAGCACCGCATTCACCATCGGTGCCAGCAGGAACGGAATGAAGAATACTGGGTTCATCACGATTGGCGTACCGAAGATCACCGGTTCGTTGATATTGAAGATACTCGGCACAACGCTCAGACGGCCAATCGAACGCAGGTGCGCTGACCGGCTGCGCAGATAGCAGAACACCAGCCCCATCGTTGCCCCGGAACCGCCAATGACGATAAAGAACGTCCAGAACGCTTCCATGAAAATATGCGGCAGCGGCGCGCTCTGTGCCAGCGCCGTCTGGTTCATCCCCAGGTTGGTGAGCCAGAACATCTGCAGCATACCGGAGACAATCGCCGCCCCGTGGATCCCCGCAAACCACAGCAGGTGACCAATCAGCACCGCCAGCAGAATGGCAGGCAGTGAGTCAGCCGCGGAAACCAGCGGTTTAAAGATCGCCATAATCGCCTGCGGGATCAGCATGCCAAACTCAGACTGAATAAACAGGCTCAGCGGATACAGCGTGAGCACTACCACCAGCACCGGGATCAGCAGGTCGAAGGAGTTTTTGATCATCGGCGGCACCTGCTCAGGCAGGCGAATACCAATGTTGTGCGCTTTCAGAAAACGCATCATCTCCACACAGTAGATCGCCACCAGAATTGCGGTGAAGATCCCCGTACCACCCAGGCTATCAACCGGCAAGGTGCCTTTGGTTTTGGGTGCCGCCACCAGCAGAAACGCCATCAGCGACAGCATGGCGCACATGAAGGGATCGAGCTGATGCGACTTAACGTAATGCTTGCCCAGGTTGTAGGCGATCGCCGCGCAGATGTAGAGGGACATCACGCCCATCGTCATATCAAACGGGGTGAGGATCTGGCCCTCAAACTGCTTCGCCATGTCCAGCCAGGCCCGGGCAAAACCCCAGGTGGTCTCCGGCGAAAACGGCGGATAGGCAAACACCAGCAAGAACGAGCCGACAATCATAAACGGCATCGCAGAGATAAAGCCGTCGCGGATCGCCATGACGTGACGTTGGGAAGAGATACGTCCGGCAATAGGGCTGACATAATTTTCGACAAAACGGAATATCAGGTTAAACGCAGCATGGTTGGTAGACATAACGGCTCTCCTCTCAGACGATCGTTTCGGGCGCTGTCACGCCGTACGTTGTTCCATATACCACTTTCACCACCTTGCTGGTTCGCTTACCAGCGGTACTGCTCAAACGGCCAGGTTTCATAGTCGACTCTTATTATGGGATACAGGGGAAATGACGTAATCAGTATTAATCCCTGCTCAGCGGTTCTGCAACCGGTTACTGTAACCGGTTTCCGTGAATGTGAAGAGGATCCAGAAATCGCTGATACTGGATGTTTTTTACTTGAGGGATATTAAGAGAGCATAATTTCATATGACGGATTACGCAGAGTATTTTTCTGGAGGAAACAATGAGTTTGCAGTCTGTGCGCCAGTTTTTTGCCGATCACGCTCCGGACATAGAAGTGATTGAGCTTGGTCAGAGTACAGCCACCGTTGCACTGGCTGCCGAGGCGCACAACGTCGCGCCGGGTCAGATAGCAAAAACGCTGTCGCTGAAAATTAAAGATGAGGTGATCCTCGTGGTCGCCAAAGGTGATGCCCGCCTCGATAACAAAAAGCTGAAGCAAACATTTGGCGCAAAAGCCCGAATGTTGAGCAGCGACGAAGTGGTCACCGTAACGGGTCACCCTGTTGGCGGGGTCTGCCCTTTCGGGCTGGAAAATCCACTGTCGGTGTTTTGCGATATTTCACTGAAACAGTACGACGAGGTGCTACCTGCAGCAGGGGCTATTCACAGCGCGGTGCGTATTTCCCCGGAAAGGATGGCGGATATTACCGGTGCACAATGGGTGGACGTCTGTCTGTGAGGGCTGCGCCAGTACCTCTGGCGCAAGTTTGTTAATACTGCACTATGAATGCAGCGTGGAAAGAAAGCGCGGTGTACGGTGATCTGCCACCGGGAAGTGCGTCAGGATATCCCCCGCGTCCAGCAATCCTACATCCGAACGCACACCGAGCTTCACCATGGCGTTAAACTTATGCGCGCGAATGGTTTTGATGTTCCGATCCAGCCGAAGCGCAATTTCGGGGATGGAGAAACCGCAAGACATAAACTGTAAAATGGCGCGCTCGGTCGGACTCAGTAACCGGACACGATGCATATTCCTGGGGCTGATCATGCTGTCACTCGTACGACAACTCTCGTTGAGTAATTTGCCGAGTTGATCCTTCAATATTACCAGCGGATCCGATTTGAGGATAAGCCCATGCAGATGCGAAGGGGAAAGCTGTTCAATCAGGCTCGCTTCTTGACCGTCTGATGCCAGAACAATGCGCTGAGTTGTACTGTGCGATAAAGCCAGATCTTTAATACACTCAAGGCAATTACGACGTTCTTCTCGCTTATCCGTTAATGAATAAATTAATGAAGAATAAGAAACATAACTAAGTGATGACTGGAACGTTTTTAAGTCTTTAAAAAAATGTAACGTAAAGGTGTTAAGCATCGGGCTGGTAAAAAGGTGTTTCAGACCCACAGCACTCATGATGCACTTTTCGACGATAGCGATATGCCTCGTTGCGGCGCTCTTTTCCATTCGTCTTGATCTCCATTGGCTGAGAATAAACTCAGCTCTTTAATTCCCTTGGTGCTGTTTATCCACGCAAACATTTCAGCATTGCTGCGTAAAGAGAGCCTTCTCATCGCGCTATTCTTTTGCGCGCTCACCGTTTTATTGCTCTTCTTGAGTAACGCGGCGATCTGGTTAATTCCCCAGCCTTTTCCCAATAAGCGTAATACCTTACGTTCAGAAAATGTCAGCATGACATCATCCCGATCGTCTTCGAGTTCTTCTGCGTCGGGTTTGAGCAGCGACTTGCTGACACGTTCGGCGCTTTCGATTCCGGCCTTAATTACGCTGATCACTACGTCAACAGACTCCATCTCGGAAAGAACCGTACTCTGTGGGCGTATTAATAATTCAACAGCAAGGGGATAGAAGACGCGCGGGATCATAAATATCCAGTGGATATCCCTGTACTGATTCTGTAGTGAGCAATATTGCTCACAAACCTGGCGAGGATTTCGCAGAACACCCGAGAAATCGGCAATAATTACGGTGGCACGGCGTAACTGAAGAAGGGTCAAATCTTCATAAGAACGGCAATATGAACATTCATATTCTTGAAAACAATGTGACAGAACTCCACCCAAACCGGTTTGTATAATAGGCGATTTGCTGATGATAATTGCATGCTTACAACTCAATGGGGACATATGCGCTCCGAATCCATTCATACGTCTGCCCGGCGCATTCATTCATTTGAATTACCCGAACCTTTGACGGGACGCCGTGTAACGTAATCTATTATCCTTGTTTTTAGCTGAGTAAAATGAGAGAGCAAATAAAATTGTTCATCGCAGATTTAGACACTGCCAAAACTGGTATGTATGATAGCATTAATTGCTAATTTATTATTCATGATGATTTTCAAAATCATAATTCAGCTAATCTAAATATAAAATGTATGTCAATATAATCACAAAAAAACATAATATTTAATAATTACTTATTCATTTAAGTCTGCTTTTTGAAAATACATGATGACCGCGATCGACCTAAACCTTGATCTGATCCAAGGCACGCGCCACCGGGTTGTGTTCTAAAAGTAAGCATTCCGGGTCATTTAACAGCACTTTTCCTCAGGGCAACCCATGCAGGCAGATCGGTCGTCACAGCGCGTTGTTACGCGGCTGTGTATTCAGTGCGGACTTTTTTTATTGCAACACGGTGCAGAAAGCGCCCTGGTCGAGGAGCTCTCCACCCGGCTGGGGCTGGCACTGGGCATGGACAGCGTAGAAAGCGCGATCTCATCAAATGCGATTGTGCTCACCACCATAAAAGACGGGCAGTGTCTGACCTCAACGCGCAAAAATCACGATCGTGGGATCAACATGCACGTGGTGACCGAAGTGCAACATATCGTAATTATGGTGGAACACAAGCTGCTGGATGCGCAGGGCGTCGAAAAACGCTTCAACCATATCAAACCGCTGCGCTATCCGCGCTGGCTGGTGGTGCTGATGGTGGGCCTGTCATGCGCCTGCTTCTGCAAGCTGAACAACGGCGGCTGGGATGGCGCGGCCGTCACCTTTGTCGCCAGCACGCTGGCGATGTATGTGCGCCAGCTGCTGACACACCGGCACCTGCACCCGCAAATCAATTTCTGTATCACCGCCTTTGTCGCCACCACGGTATCTGGCCTGTTGCTCCGGCTGCCGACGTTCGCCGCGACCCCGACCATTGCCATGGCCGCCAGCGTGCTGCTACTGGTGCCGGGCTTTCCACTGATCAATGCCGTGGCGGATATGTTTAAAGGGCACATCAACACCGGCCTGGCGCGCTGGGCGATTGCCAGCTTGTTGACCCTTGCCACCTGTATCGGTGTGGTGATGGCCATGACCTTGTGGGGGCTTCGCGGATGGGCGTAATCGATTTTTTGTTGGCGTTGGGGCAGGACATGGTGCTGTCCGCCATCCCGGCAGTCGGCTTTGCAATGGTGTTTAACGTACCGCGCCGCGCCCTGCCCTGGTGCGCGCTGCTGGGCGCTATCGGTCACGGCTCACGGATGGCGATGGTGGCCGCCGGGGTGAATATCGAATGGTCGACCTTTATGGCCTCAATGTTGGTTGGCAGCATCGGCATTGAGTGGTCGCGCTGGTATCTGGCCCACCCAAAGGTCTTTACCGTCGCGGCGGTGATCCCGATGTTCCCTGGCATCTCGGCTTACACGGCGATGATCTCCGCAGTGAAGATCAGTCATTTCGGCTACAGCGAACCGCAAATGATCCTGCTGCTGACCAATTTCCTGAAAGCCTCCTCGATTGTCGGGGCGCTGTCGATTGGCCTGTCGATACCCGGTCTGTGGCTCTACCGCAAACGCCCGCGGGTTTGAACATTGTGTTATCGCGCTGCCATGGCGATAATCCGGTCTTCTTTGGCTAAGTAAGGAACGGATGTGTCTAACCCTGGCAGCGAACTCTCCGACAATCCCGACGGATCCAGCCTGAAGGACAAAATATTTCTCAGCGGCCTGGCGCTGTTTGCCGAGTATGGGCTCAACGGTGCCCGCATGGAGCAGATCGCCGAAAAGGCGGGAACGACCAAGCGCATGGTCGTTTATCACTTTAAGACTAAAGAAAATCTGTACCTGCTGGTGCTGGAGTACGTTTATACCCAGATCCGCGCCAGCGAAAAGCAGCTCAGTCTGGACGACATGCCGCCGGTGGAAGCCCTGGTGCAACTGGTCGAAACCACCTTTGATTATCACACTGACCATCCGGATTACATCCGCATTATCTGCATGGAGAACATGCAGCGCGGGCGTTTTATGCAGCAATCGGCGCTGTTACGCCAGGTGAACCGCAGCGCGCTGGAGCTGCTGGAGACCATCCTCGAACGCGGCAAAGCCAGGCAGCTGTTTAACCCGACGGTCAACGCCCGCGATTTACACCGCCTGATTAGCAGCTTCAGCTTTCACTATGTCGCCAACAGCTACACCTTTACCCTGCTGTTTGAAGAGGGCGCCGATGAGCAGGCCCAGCGCCAGCACTACCGAAAAATGGCAGTTCAGGTGGCCTTGCGTTATACCTGTCCTTAATGCTCGTACACAACCGTAAAATAAGGAATCCACCATGTCTCTAGATAACGTTGTCTATACCGCCAAAGCCAAAGCCACCGGGGGCCGTGATGGCCGCGCCACCTCGTCAGACGGCGTGCTGGATGTCAAACTGGGCGTGCCCAAAGAGATGGGCGGGGCGGGCGGTGAGGTCACCAACCCGGAACAGCTGTTTGCCGCAGGCTACTCGGCCTGTTTCCTGGGGGCGATGAAGTTTGTTGCCGGACGCGACAACATCAGCATGCCGAAAGACGCGTTTATCGAAGGCGAAGTCGGGATCGGCCCGCTGCCAACCGGATTTGGTATCGAAGCGAAGCTGAATATTCACCTGCCGGGGATGGACGCCGCCGAGGCGAAAAAGCTGGTCGATGCGGCTCACATTGTCTGCCCTTACTCCAACGCTACCCGCAACAATATTGATGTGACGCTGAACATTATCGCGTAACGTGCCGGGGGCAGAGAGAGGGGATCAGATCCCTGCCTGCCCCCTCCTCTCTGTGCTACCATAAGCCCATATCTCGTCCGCAGTAATCCAGTAGAGAAGTGTTATGTCCTCCAGAATCCTGACCACCAGCATTGCTGGCATTGATGCCTTTATGCGCGATCCCCGCAGCGTGCTGGCGAATGCTGAAGGCGGTACTGTTGCCGTGTTCGCCGACAACGCCCCGGCTTTTTATGCGATTACCCCGCAACGCCTGGCCCAGCTGCTGGAGACCGAAGCGCGGCTCACGCGTCCGGCCAGCGATGTCGCTCTGGATACACAGTTTTTCGACGAGCCGACCAACATGCCCGTTGCTGTCCCGATGGGTAAATTCGCCATGTATGCAGGCTGGCAGCCGGACGCGGATTTTCAGCGTCAGGCGGCGCTGTGGGGCATTGCCCTCACCCAGCCTGTCGCCCCGGAAGAGCTGGCCGCCTTCACCGCCTACTGGCAGGCCGAAGGAAAAGTCTTCCACCACGTTCAGTGGCAGCAGAAGCTGGCGCGCAGCGTGCAGATCAACCGGGCCAGCAGCGGCGGGCAACAAAAACGCGATGTGAATTCATTTTCAGAACCGGATAAACAGATCCCCAACGGATTCCGAGGTGCCAAATGAAAGAGTTCGGCGAACTGATGAAGCGTTTGCAGAAGATGATGCCGGCCAACGTGAAGCCGGCCTTTACCACTGGCGAAGAGCTGCTGGCATGGCAAAAAGAGCAGGGTGAGATCCGCGCTGCGGCGCTGGCCCGGGAAAACCGCGCCATGAAGATGCAGCGCACCTTTAACCGCTCCGGGATCCGTCCCCTGCATCAAAACTGTTCTTTCGATAATTACAAAGTCGAGAGCCAGGGCCAGCTGAAAGCCCTGAACCTGGCGCGCCAGTACGTAGAAGAGTTCGACGGCAACATCGCCAGCTTTATCTTCAGCGGCAAGCCGGGAACCGGTAAAAACCATCTCGCGGCAGCCATCTGCAACGAACTGCTGCTGCGCGGAAAATCCGTGTTGATTATCACCGTCGCCGACATTATGTCCGCCATGAAAGACACCTTCAGCAACCGTGAAACCAGCGAAGAGCAGCTGTTGAACGATCTGAGTAACGTCGACCTGCTGGTGATTGACGAGATCGGTGTCCAGACCGAATCCCGCTATGAAAAAGTGATCATCAACCAGATTGTCGATCGCCGCTCCTCCTCGAAGCGCCCCACCGGTATGCTCACCAACCACAATGTGGATGAGATGACCCGTCTGCTGGGCGAGCGTGTAATGGACCGCATGAAGCTCGGTAACAGCCTGTATGTGATTTTTGACTGGGAAAGTTTCCGCAGCCGCGTTACCGGCAAAGAGTATTAGGATTTTACCCCTGAAAGGGCGCTGCGGCGGGGCGTATACTGGCCGCACTTCCGCCCCTGCGGGCAACTGATGAGTAGCGTCCATGAAAACACAATTCCTTCTTAGCTCAGCATTGAGCGCCCTGCTAGTAATGGGTACCGCGCACGCGGCATCCTGGCAGGAGTCACTCTCCAGCGCCGCCAACCAGCTCAGCACCGGCAGTACCTCCACCCAGAGCGGCGGTCTGTCGATGTCGGCCCTCACCGGCCTGCTGAACAGCGGCACCTCGTCGCTGAGCGCCAGCAACATGAATAACGCCGCCGGGATCCTTGAGTACTGCGCTAAAGAGAAGCTGGCCTCCATGACCGATGCCACCACTATTAAAAATCAGGTGCTGGGGAAACTGGGGCTTGATACTCCGCAAGAGCAGCAGCAGGACACCAACTATCTGGAAGGGATCCAGGGTCTGCTGAATGCCGACAACGGCCAACAGCTGAATCTGGAGACCATCGGCAATTCGCCGCTGGCCAAACAGGTCAAAACCAAAGCCTGTGATTTTGTCCTCAAACAGGGACTGAGCTTTATCTCCTGATCCCCTTAAGACGCCGCGCAATTGCCGTGGCGTCTGCCTCCTGGGGGGAAACGCGACGCCCGTCAAACCTTGCTATTTCTAAACCAAATCCTAACAACAGCACAATCTGGTAACACTACAATTGCAGCTAAATGGCAACGCCATTACATTGTATGACCCCAAAATTAAACGATGAGCCCGCACTCAAGCGGCTGCGTGTGTTGAGGATAAGCTGTTGTCCGAGTTTATTTCTGTTGCCCTGTTTCTTGCCTCGGTGGTGATTTACGCCCGCAAAGCCGGTCGTAACACCTGGTGGTTTGCCGTCACGCTGCTGGTGCTGGGGCTTTTTGTCGTCTTAAACATTACCCTGTACGCCAGCGACTACTTTACCGGCGACGGCATCAACGACGCGGTGCTTTATACCCTGACCAACAGCCTGACCGGCGCAGGTGTGAGTAAGTACATACTTCCTGGTGTGGGCGTGGTGGTGGCGCTGGTTGCCGTGTTCGGCCTGCTGGGCTGGATCCTGCGCCGTCGCCGTCATCATCCGCATCACCTCGGCTACAGTCTGCTGGCCCTGATGCTGGCCCTGGGGTCGGTGGATGCCAGCCCGGCGTTTCATCAGATCACCGAGCTGGTGAAATCTCAGTCGCGCGATGGCGATCCGGACTTCACGGCATATTACAAAGAGCCGGGCAAAACCATTCCGAACCCGAAGCTCAATCTCGTCTATATCTATGGCGAAAGCCTCGAGCGCACCTACTTCGATAACGACGCCTTCCCGGATCTCGCCCCGGAGCTGGGCGCGCTTAAAAACGAAGGGATCGATTTCAGCCACACCGCGCAGCTGCCCGGCACCGATTATACCATCGCCGGCATGGTTGCCTCCCAGTGCGGTATCCCGCTGTTCGCCCCGTTTGAAGGCAACGCCTCCGCGTCGGTCTCCAGCTTCTTCCCGCAGAATATCTGTCTTGGCGATATCCTGAAAAACTCCGGCTACCAGAATTACTTTGTGCAGGGCGCTAATCTGCGCTTCGCCGGGAAAGACGTGTTCCTGCAGTCCCACGGTTTCGACCATCTGTACGGTGCCGAGGAGTTAAAAACCACGGTTGCGGACCCGACTTACCGCAACGACTGGGGCTTCTATGACGATACGGTGCTGGACGAAACCTGGAAAAAGTTCGAACAACTGTCCCAGTCCGGTCAACGCTTTTCGCTCTTTGCCCTGACCGTCGATACCCATCACCCGGACGGGTTTATCTCTCGCACCTGCCAGCGTAAAAGCTACGAAATCAACGGCAAACCGAACCAGTCTTTTAGCGCTGTCGGCTGCAGTCAGGAGCATATCGCGGCGCTAATCGAGAAAATCAAAGCCTCGCCGTACTATAAAAACACGGTGATCGTGGTCTCGTCGGACCATCTGGCGATGAAAAACAGCGCCTGGGATGCGCTGAACAAGCGCGATCGCAGCAACCTGTTCTTTGTCCTGCGCGGCGATAAGCCTCAGCAGGAGGTGATGGCGGTGAAGCGCAACACCATGGATAACGGCGCGACGGTGCTGGATATCCTCGGCGGGGATAACTTTATTGGCCTCGGTCGCAGCAGCCTCTCCGGGCAGTCGCTGTCGGAAGTGTTCCTCAACATGAAGGAAAAAGTGCTGGCGTGGAAACCGGACGTTATCCGCCTGTGGAATTTCCCGAAAGAGCTGAAAGACTTCACCATCGACAGCCAGAAAAACATGATGGCCTTCTCCGGCAGCCATTTCCGCCTGCCGCTGCTGCTACGCGTATCCGATAAGCGGGTTGAACCGCTGCCGGAAAGTGAATACTCCGCGCCGCTGCGCTACCAGCTGGCCGACTTTGCCCCGCGGGATAATTTCGTCTGGGTCGATCGCTGCTACAAGATGGGCCAGCTGTGGTCGAAGCCTCTGTCGCTCTCTACCGACTGGTGCGTTTCGCAGGGGCAACTGGGCGGCGAGCAGACCGTACAGCGCGTGGATAAAGCGCAGTGGAAAGGCAAAACCGCGTTTAAAGACACTGTTATCAGTACCGACCGCTATCAGCGCAACGTCGAGATGCTGAAAGTGGCCGATAACAATATTCGCTATAAAGCCGACAGCTTTGTCTTTAACGTGGCCGGTGCGCCGGAAGAGGTGAAGGAGTTCAGCGGTATCTCCCGGCCGGAAAGCTGGGGACGCTGGTCTAACGCTCAGCTTGGTGACGAGGTGAAGATCGAATACGCCCAGCCGCTCCCGGCGAAGTTTGACCTGGTGATCACCGCCAAAGCCTGGGGGCCGAATGCCAACCAGCCCATCCCGGTGCGCGTCGGCGATAAAGAGCAAATCCTGACGCTGGGTAATGACGTGACCACCACCACGCTGCATTTCGATAATCCGTCGCACAGCAGCACGCTGGTGATTGTGCCCCCGGCGCCGGAATCCACCAACGAGGGCAATATCCTCGGCCATTCTCCGCGTCAGTTGGGGATCGGCATGGTGGAGATCAAAGTCATCAGCGCCGAAGGCGAGTCGTAATAAAAAAACAGCGCCCAACAAAGCCCCGGGCGCTGTATGGCAACCTTAAAACGCAATCACACCTTTAATCAGCCCGCGGTTATTGATCACCTCGGGCTCGTACACCTCCGCCAGCTCGCGAAACGCATAGCGGTGCGTCAGCATCATACTGGCGTTCAGTTTGCCCTCGGCCATCAGTCGCCCGACTTTGGCAAAATCTTCTCCCGTGGCGTTGCGGCTGCCCATCAGGGTGGTCTCTTTTTTGTGAAACTCCGGGTCGGAGATCTGCAGCTCGCCCTTATGCAGACCGACAAAGACGATTACCCCGCCGTGACGGATCAGGTTGACGGTATTGTTCATCGCCTGCGGATTGCCGGTGGCATCAATTACTTTTTGCGCCAGCGCCCCGCCGAACTGCGCTCTGAGTTGATCCGTAAAGTCCGCCGCGGACGGATCCAGCGCGGTCACGCCCAGGCAGTGTTGGACATGCTCGCGCCGGGCGGGACTGGTGTCCGCCACCACCACGCTGGCCCCGTCGGCGTGGGCAATTGCCGCCGCCCCCAGGCCAATCGGCCCCGCCCCTACCACCAGCAGCTTATCGCCAGGCTGGATGGCGGCCCGACGCACCGCGTGGGCGCTGATGGCGAACGGCTCAATCAGCGCGGCAGCTTCTGGATCGATGCCGTCGGCAGGCAGCAGGTTGCTGACCGGCACCGACAGATACTCACTGAACCCGCCGTCCTGATGCACGCCGATCACCGAGATGGCTTCGCAGCAGTTGGTTTTGCCGCTCAGACAGGCCGGACACTGCTGACAGGCGACGTAGGGAATAACCGCCACCTGCTGCCCTTGCCGCAGCGTCTGAATATTTTTGCCGAGACCAACCACCTCGCCACATATTTCATGCCCAAGCACCCGGGGATAATTAAAAAAAGGTTGATTGCCGCCCCAGGCATGTATATCGGTGCCACAAATACCGACCGTTTTTATTTTTATCAGCGCTTCGTTCTCTTTCGGGGCGGGGATATCACGCGTCGTCCAGATCAGTTTTTTCGGTTCCTGGCACACCAGCGCATTCATCGTCGTCATTTTTTCGCTCTCCTGTTCTTTAGTGGTTTCAGATATTGATGAAAATGCGAAATAACGGGCGGGCAAAAACAGAAATTGTGAATCGCCGCGCATAAAGCCGTTTTAAATACGGTTTTAATGCCCTGAACTGGTCATAAGGAACCGCCATGAGCCGCTCGCAAAACTTGCGTCATAACGTCATTAACCAGGTCATCGACGATATGTCCCGGGGGCACATCCCCTCGCCGCTGCCGTCGCAAAGCGCGCTGGCGGAGATGTACAACATCAGCCGCACCACCGTGCGCCATATTCTGGCCCACCTGTGCGATTGCGGGGTGCTGACCCGGGTGAACAGTGATTACGTGATTGACCGCAAGCCCGACCTCGATGACGGTTTTACCTGCGAAATCGCCCCGCTGGCCGAGCAAACCCGGCTGTTCGAGCAGAGCTTTCTCACCATGATCAACCAGCGTGTGCTGCGCGCCGGAGAGGCGTTTTCCGAGCTGGAGCTGGCCCGTGCGGCGGGCGTCAGCCCTGTGGTGGTAAGGGAGTACTTACTTAAATTCAGCCGCTACAACCTGATCGAGAGCGAAAAGCGCGGTCAGTGGCGGATGAAGCAGTTCGACCAGTCGTGGGCCGAGCAGCTGTTTGAGCTGCGCGAAATGCTCGAAACCCACGCCCTGCAGCATTTTCTGAACCTGCCCGACAGCGACCCGCGCTGGCTGCAGGCCAAAACCCTGCTCGAGGAGCACCGCGCCCTGCGCGACAGCATCGGCGACAGCTTTCGCAAGTTCTCCCGGCTGGATCGCGACTTCCATTCCCTGCTGCTCTCCGCCGCCAACAACATCTTTTTCAACCAGTCGCTGGAGATCATCTCGTTTATCTTCCACTTCCACTACCAGTGGGACGAGAGCGACCTGAAGCAGCGCAATATCATCGCCATCGACGAGCACATGACGATCCTCAGCGCGCTTATCTGCCGCAGCGATCTGGATGCCAATCTGGCGATGCGTAACCACCTTCACACCGCCAAGCAGTCGATGATCCGCTCCATTAAACAGAGCGCGACGGTGTTTTATTAAGTACCGATTAAAAACAGCAAATCTGTACCCACTGCACGCTTCCGCCATCTGCCTCACGCGGGAAAATTAAGCCTGCCTATGCTCACGAGGAGTCGACTTATTCGTTGTTATTCGTGAGCGGTGATGCGTTGTTTTATTCCATCACTAATCGTTATTGATATTTCTCTAATAAAACAAAAAAAGAGAAATAACCCGACAATAATTCAGGAGTCCGGCGTGGAAAAAAGCAATATAACCCTCGACCCGCAGACCACTTTTGACAGAGAAAACGCACCCGTTATTTCCGTGCCGCCAGACGGTGCCCTTGAACGTTCGCCGCGTATTAAACGCATTCAGACCACGGCAATGTTGTTATTATTTTTTGCTGCGGTGATTAATTATCTCGACCGCAGCTCGCTGTCGGTGGCGAATTTAACCATCCGTCAGGAGCTGGGGCTGAGCGCCACCGAGATCGGCGCCCTGCTGTCGGTGTTCTCACTGGCGTACGGTATTGCACAGCTGCCCTGCGGCCCGCTGCTCGATCGCAAAGGCCCGCGCCTGATGCTGGGGATCGGGATGTTTTTCTGGTCGCTGTTCCAGGCGATGTCCGGCATGGTGCATACCTTCACTCAGTTCGTGCTGGTGCGTATCGGAATGGGGATTGGTGAAGCGCCAATGAACCCGTGCGGTGTAAAGGTGATCAACGACTGGTTCAACATTAAAGAGCGCGGCCGTCCGATGGGCATTTTCAATGCCGCCTCGACCATTGGCGTGGCGCTGAGTCCGCCGCTGCTGGCAGCAATGATGCTGGTGATGGGCTGGCGCGGGATGTTTATCACCATCGGCGTGCTCGGTATCTTCCTCGCCATTGGCTGGTACATGCTCTACCGCAACCGCGAAGAGCTTGCACTGAGCGGCGTTGAGCAGGCCTATCTGAACGCAGGCAGCGTCAACGCCCGCCGCGACCCGTTAAGCTTTGCCGAATGGCGCAGCCTGTTCCGCAACCGCACCATGTGGGGAATGATGCTTGGCTTTAGCGGCATCAACTACACCGCCTGGCTGTATCTGGCCTGGCTGCCGGGGTATCTGCAGACGGCATATAACCTGGATCTCAAAAGCACCGGTCTGATGGCGGCGATCCCGTTCCTGTTTGGTGCGGCGGGGATGTTAGTGAATGGCTTTACGACGGATGCGCTGGTTAAACGCGGGATGGCGCCGGTACGCAGCCGCAAGCTGTGTATTATCAGCGGAATGTTGTGTTCTGCGGCCTTTACCTTTGTGGTGCCAGAGGCCACGACGGCGATGAGTGCGGTACTGCTGATTGGGATGGCGCTGTTCTGCATCCACTTTGCGGGGACGTCCTGCTGGGGGCTGATCCACGTGGCCGTGGCATCGCGCATGACCGCCTCGGTGGGCAGCATTCAAAACTTCGCCAGTTTTATCTGCGCCTCGTTTGCGCCGATTGTGACCGGTTTTATCGTCGACACCACCCACTCGTTCCGCCTGGCGCTGATCATCTGCGGCTGCGTCACGGCACTGGGGGCGCTGGCGTACATTTTCCTGGTACGTCAGCCGATCAGCGATCCGCGCCAACAGTAAACACCCAGGGAATTGCCGGGCGGCACTTCACCACCCGGCAGATTTACATCAGAAGGTTTCCCAGTTATCGCCTGAGTCGGTTGCCGGCGTTTTACGTCCCATCACCGGTGTCACAACGGTTTTTGCTACCGTGTGCGCACGCGCTTTCTGCTGATCCTGCTGAATACGGAACACCGCCACCGCCTGGGTCAGACGGCTCGCTTGCTCTTCCAGGGCTGCCGCTGCCGCAGCGGACTCTTCCACCAGCGAGGCGTTCTGCTGCGTTACGCGATCCATCTCGGCCACCGCCAGACCGACCTGGTCAATACCGCGGCTCTGCTCATCAGACGCAGAGGCAATTTCGCCCATGATGTCGGTCACGCGGGTCACCGCGCTGACGATTTCGCCCATGGTTTCACCGGCGCTTTCGACCAGGGTAGACCCCAGCTCGACGCGACCGACGGAGTCTTCAATCAGGCTCTTGATCTCGCGTGCCGCCTGGGCGCTACGCTGCGCCAGGTTACGCACTTCGCCCGCGACCACCGCAAAACCACGACCCTGTTCACCGGCACGCGCCGCTTCTACCGCTGCGTTCAGCGCCAGGATGTTGGTCTGGAAGGCAATGCCGTCAATGACGCTGATGATGTCAGCGATTTTCTGCGAACTGCCGGCGATGTCACGCATGGTCTGCACCACGTTATCCACCACTTTCCCGCCCTTCTGCGCGGTTTCTGACGCGCTCAGCGCCAGATGGCTCGCCTGACGGGCGTTTTCGGCGTTCTGCTTCACGGTGGCGGTCAGCTCTTCCATGCTGGCTGCGGTCTCTTCCAGCGAGGCCGCCTGCTGCTCGGTACGCGAAGAGAGATCGTTGTTGCCCATCGAGATTTCGCTCGCGCCGCTGTAGATGGCATTCGCACCATTACGCACGTCGCCGACGGTACGCATCAGTTCACTCTGCATATGACGCAGCGTGTCGGCCAGCTGGCCCATCTCGTTGGAACCTTCCACCTCGATGCGCTTCACCAGGTCGCCGCTGGCGATATGGCGAATGCTGTCGACCAGGCGGTTCAGCGGGGAGATCAACGTCTGACGGATACCCAGCCAGACGCCGACAATCACCACCAGCACCAGGATCAGAATGCTGATCAGCACCCAGATGGCCTGACTGTAAGAGCTGTTGCTGTCGTCGACGGCGGTCTGGTACAGGCGGTCGTTCTGCTGCAGATAGTTTACGTACTGCTTCTCAAAGCCGTCCTGGAAGCTCTGGGTCGGCTGATCGAAGAACTCATTGATCTTGCCTGCACCCAGCAGCTGGATCAGTTCCGCCAGCGCGCCATGGTAGATATCGTAGTTACGTTTGATTTCCAGCGCGGCGCTTTCGCTCTGACGCGCATCGCGCGGCAGGGCTTCGTACTCCACCCAGTTTTTCTCCGCCTGCTTCAGGGAGACCGTCGCAATCTGCATCAGTTCATTGACGGTGGCACCGCTACCGATATTGTTCTGATCCATCATGTAGCGGATACCCGCACGGTTCAGGGTATTACGGGTTTGCAGCAACGCCACCCAGCTGCCGTTAAGCGTGGATTGTTGCTGGCGAATGGTTTGCAGAACGGTGAAGTTTTCTTTGTCGTGCTTCAGAGCGTTAAAGAAAAGACCACCGGATGTGAGCTGTAATAGGCCAAAAATAACCAGGACCAGCAATAAGCTGGTAACAATTTTTATACGATTTAACATGTTTTCTCTTTCCCACCAGACAGGTACAGAATTTTCGGCCTGGAAAGCAAAAACTTTACGAAAATCGTACTGATAATGACCCGGATCGCCTCTTTATTGTGCCTGTAACAAGCATATGAATGATGTGGTCTTCTGAGCGCAATGGGATTAACAAAACACGCCCCATTTCCGCTTGCGCCAATCGCACAAAAATCGACCAATTAACAGCCTTAATCGGTCGATTGCGACGGCTGATAATTATTCTTTTTCAACTCTATCTATATGAAACAATCACTAACGGAAACTAGTGCTAATAATATGCTTTTAGTAAACCCCCCAGAGTTAATAGCCTTTCGGATTTTTCCCCTTTTTCATATGAATTTTCTATCGAATTGGAATGACATAATCTTTGAATTTATGTAATCTTCCGCGCACATAACATTTTCGTGAATAATTAAAAAACAATTTAGTGGTTTACTGAATAGTATTTTTATGGCAGACCCTAAAGCAAACTGAACGATTTTTAACCGGAATTGTCATTTTCCGTGCGGTAGCCTACCCTTTTTTTGACCTTTTTTGCTTCACTTCCTCAGCATACTGCTTTGCGCTTTACCTCTCTGGTCCACTCTTTGGGCAATATAATCCGTCGGGCACCCTCGTGTTTTTATATTTGCATGCCTGGTTTTGAATACATGGAAAATATTTACAAATGAACAACGCCGTCCGACTTCTGGTGATTTCGCTCGCTATCACGCTTAGCGGTTGCGCATATTCCCCCAAGCAGGTTGAAGCCTCACGCCCGCTTGTTGAACAGGCCGCTTCCACCGACCTCCAGGCCATGTCTGCAAATCTGCAACAGCCTCTGAACACGTTGCCGATGGGCGCTGCAATCAGCGCCAATGGCACCACCTTTACTGTTGGCCAACGCTATGTCTCCGCCCTTGGGCTGGAGTGCGTCGAGCTGCTGCAGAAACGTAGCTACAGTCAGTCCCAGCAGGGCGTCACCTGCAAGAACGGCGAGACGTGGTATCTGATCCCACAACTGGGCCAGGCCACTGCCAGCAACCTGCTTGCCGCGTACTAATTGAAGAGAACTGTTGTGAACATAATGAAATTTCGGCAATTGCCCGCGATCCTGCTGCTGGCCTGCTTCTCCTGCTCCTCTTTTGCCGCCCCGACCGCAGAACAGGCGCAATCCTTTGGCTTTAACGCCCCCGCGGATGACAATACCCGACCCCAGCTTGGCGCGCAGTCAACCTTAAGCGGCGAGGCCAACACGTCTTCCGTCACCGGCACCTTTGCCCAGCAAAATCGACAGGGCATGCTGCTGCCGGGCGAGTCCGACGTGCGTAAACTGCTGCCACAGTCTGAATCCGGCCTGCCGCCACCGTACGGCGCCAACCTGTTTGCCGGTGGCTACGAAACCGAGCGCAGCGACGGACTGAATGACAATTACCTGATTGCCCCCGGCGATAAGCTGAATATCTGGATTTGGGGTGCGGTCAATTTCTCTAACGTGGTCACGGTCGATAATCAGGGGAATATTTTTATTCCTGACGTAGGACCGATTAATGTCAAGAATGTGGCCGCCAGCAAAGTGAATAATCTGGTTACCAGCCACATCAGCGAAGTGTTTACGAATAATGTTAATGTTTACGTAAATTTACTTACCGCCACACCAGTGAGTGTATTTGTCACCGGACCGGTGATCCGCCCAGGGCAATATGCCGGGCAATCGTCCGACAGCGTGCTCTATTTTCTGAAGCGCGCAGGCGGTATTGACTCCGATCGCGGCAGCTATCGCCATATTAAGGTGCTGCGTCAGAACCGGGTGATCCAGCAGATCGACCTGTATGCCTTTATGCAGCAGGGCAAAATGCCGAAGCTGTCCCTGAAAGATCAGGATGTGATTCTGGTCGAGCCGCAGGGACCGATGATTAACGTTGCCGGTAAAGTACGTAACCCGTTCCGCTTCGAGTTAAAAGCCAACAACACCCAGGCCTCTGAGCTTATCGACTATGCCCTGCCGCTTGCCAAGGTGAGCCACGTGGGCGTGATTGGCGATCGCCCTTCCGGCCCGTTCTCGGTGTATATGCCGTACAAAGACTTTGCCAACATCCAGCTGAGCGATGGCGATAAGGTTCTGTTTAACGACGACATGCACGCGCAGGTTTATGATGTGCAGGTGATGGGCAGCTACCGTGGGCCGTCTTACTTCACAGTGCGTAAAGATACCCGTCTGCACGAGCTGCTTAATCACATTCCGATTGATCCAAAACTGGCGGATTACGGCTCGATCTACATCATGCGTAAGAGCGTGGCCGCCCGGCAGAAAGAGATGCTGGACGATTCCCTGAACCGTCTGGAGCGCAGCGTGTTTACCGCACCGGCAAATTCCGATGGCGAAGCGACCATTCGCTCGAAAGAAGCCGAGCTGGTGATGCGCTTTGTGGAAAAGGCCCGCAAGATCCAGCCGCTGGGTAAAGTGGTGGTCTCCGATAAGGGCGTGATTGCCAATATCCTGCTGGAACAGGGCGACCAGATTGTGATCCCGAACAAGACCGACCTGATTCAGGTGGGTGGCGAAGTGATGATGCCGCAGGCCGTGGTCTACAACGAAGGCGCCAAACTTGACGACTACGTAGCCTGGGCGGGCGGCTTTACCGAGCGCGCGAACGACCAGCGCATTGCGGTGGTGCATGCCAACGGGCTGATGGAGTTTAAAGACCAGGGAAGCGTAATGCCGGGCGATCAGATTCTGGTTATGCCGAAAATTGACAGCAAAATGATGCAGTCGATCAAAGACATTACCCAGGTGGTCTATCAGATTGCCGTGGCGGCCAACGTGGTCCTGAATTAACCCTCAAAGACAGGCTCGCCTGCGGGTGAGCCTGACTACGGTAACGACTTTCCATGCTTAAACCCATTCTTAATCAAACGCCTCGCAGCCCGTTCCAGGTGCTGCGCGATGTGACGTTTGGCCTGCTTATTCGCGAGTTAAAAACCCGGTTTGGTAGTTATCGGCTGGGGTATGCCTGGGCGCTGTTGGATCCGCTGTTGATGATTAGCCTGTTTAGTGTCGTCTTTGGGATGCGCAGTCAGAGCGGTTTTGGCGGTGTACCTGTGCAGGTATTTATTACGGCGGGTTATCTGCCCTACATGTTTTTCAACAAGGTAGTAAGCCAGCTAAAATCTGCAGTAGGTGCCAACATGGGATTGTTTTGCTATCGGCAAGTGACCCCTTTCGCCACTTTTATCGCCCGTTTTATCCTCGAAGCGATCATTGGGTTGGTGGTGGGCTGCATTCTGGTATTGGGGCTTCTATGGTTTGGTTTTGATGCCATTCCCAGCGATCCTTTAGAAGTGGTTCTTATCTATTTCTTGTTGATGATCTTTTCATTTTCATTAGGCATCGTTTTTTGCGTACTGGGTAGCTTGTTTAAAGAAGCCAATAAGTTCCTCGATTTGTTAATGATGCCGTTGATGTTTATCTCCTGCGTAATGTACCCCCTCGCAACCGTACCATCGCAATTTCAACATTGGTTTTTATGGAACCCATTGGTACACGCTATTGAGCTAATCCGCTCTGGCTGGATTGCAGGTTATGTCAGCCCGAATGTCAGCTGGGTGTATTTGTCCAGTGTCACATTGGTACTGCTAACGTTTGCGATGAGCTGCTACCGACTGAGCCATCGTCGCCTGATTGCGAGCTAAGCCTGAAAACATGATCATTCTGGATAATGTCTCGAAATATTACCCCACCAAATTTGGTCGAAATTATGTTCTGCGTGATGTGAGCATTACTCTGCCCCGCGATCGTAATATCGGTATTTTAGGTGCCAACGGGGCAGGTAAATCTACCCTGCTGCGTATGCTGGGTGGGATGGATACACCTAGTAAAGGAAAAGTCACTCGACTTTGCCGCGTCTCCTGGCCTCTCGCGCTGGGGGGGGGGTTTCAGGGAAGTATGACCGGACGGGAGAACACCCGCTTTGTCTGCCGTATCCATGGCGTACGTGACACCCAGGCCATTGAGGAATGGGTGAAAGAGTTCTCTGAAATTGGCCAACATTTTGAGCTGCCGATAAAAGCTTACTCCAGTGGTATGAAATCAAAATTCTCTTTTGCCGTCAGTATGGCTTTTGATTTTGAAATTTATCTCACCGATGAAATCACTTCGGTGGGCGACGCCCGCTTTAAGCAAAAATGCATTGATGTCTTTACTCAAAAGCGCGAGACCGCCAGCCTGATTATGGTCTCGCACGATATGAAGAATTTACGTCAGCAATGCGACATGGGAATTGTGCTGCGTAACAGTACCCTCGAGATGTTCGACGATATCGAAGACGCGATCCGCATTTATCAGAACTTATAAAAAGCTAAAATATGATCCAGCCAATCCGCTCCAATAAATCCTCTAATTTGATGCGCAAGCTGCACAAATTAAAAACCAAACCTAAACATTTTATAGTCGACTCAAGCGGCTATAAGCTCGCCCACCGCTCATGGAAACAGAGCCTAAAACTCGGCAGTTTCCAGTGGGTGGTGGCCGCCTTTGCAATCGCCGTGATCTATTTCGGTTTTATTGCCTCAGACCGCTACGTCAGCCGGGCAGAACTCGTGGTTAAGCAAGCCGACCAGATCAAAATGCTTCCCGATGCCCTATCGATGCTTGGGTTGGGCGGCAATAACCATCAGGATATGCTGCTAATTCAGGACTACCTTAAATCGGCTGATCTGCTCAACAAACTGGATAAAGAGCTGGGGCTGAAGGCCCATTACCAAAGCCATAACGTGGACTACTTCTCGCGCCTGCCGGACAACGTCAGTCGGGAAGAGTTTCTTAAATACTACCGCGAGCACCTGACCTTACGTTTGGATGATATTTCCGGCGTACTGACTATTGAAGTCCAAGCATTCGATCCTGCCTATGGTCAACGGGTTGTCGGTATGATGCTTAAAGAATCGGAAGGCTTTATCAATAAACTGGGCCATCAGGTGGCGCTTGAGCAGCTGGCGTTTGTAGAAAAAGAGGTCGACCGTGCATATCAACGCGTGCAGACCGAAAAAGCTAAAGTGTTGGAGTTCCAAAATATCCATCATCTAATCAGCCCAGAATCGTCCAGTAAGACCCGTATGGGGTTGGTCAGCCAGATTGAAGGAGAGCTGGCACGCCAGCAGGCGCAATTAAAACAATTACAGAGTTATATGAGGGAAACTGCACCTGCAGTGATCTCCGTGCAGTCCCGGGTCGATGCCTTGACCCAGCAACTGGCCCAGGAGCAAGGGCAACTGACCGGTACAGATAAAGATGCGATGAACGAAATAACAGCCCGCTATATGGATGTGCAAACTCAAGCAACCCTGGCAGCCGATCTCTACAAAACAGGGCTAGTCAGCCTGGAACAAGCCAGAATAGAAGCGTACCGCAAACTGAAACACCTGCTGGTCATTAGCCAGCCGACACTCGCAGAAGATGCTGAATATCCACGCCGCCTCTATAACCTAGCCACTATCGGCGTACTGCTTTGCCTGCTATATGGCCTGATCGTGATGGGTCTGGCAACTCTGCGAGAGCATCAGGACTGACAGCTAACGTTTAGTACTACGTCCATTTTTAAAGTAGGCCCGCTCCGGGCCACTTTCGCTGACTTATACATTTATTACTGAAGGGATATCTTCCATGATCAGTCCACACAACAGCCATCCAGTGGCGCAACCCAACATCGACCTGGACTTTATTTTTCAACGCCCTATTTTTTGGCGTCCAACCTATATTACGCAGTCCGCGTGGCTAGAACATATTCCTTTTGCTTTCTGGCTGATGACCACTTTGCGCCCACGTAAAATTGTTGAGCTGGGTACCCATTATGGCAGCTCTTACTTTTCATTCTGCCAGGCAGTATCAAAGTTAGATCTGGAGACGCAGTGCTACGCGGTGGATACCTGGGGTGGAGACGAACACGCCGGTCTGTATGGCGAAGAGGTCTATCGCCAGGTTTCTGAACATAACCAGCAACACTACTCCAGCTTTTCAACACTCATTCGCAGTACATTCGACCAGGCGCTGGAGCGCTTCCCGCAGGGCAGTATTGATTTACTGCATATCGACGGCCTGCATACCCTTGAAGCGGTGCGCCACGACTTTGACAGCTGGTTACCTAAGCTCTCTGATAAAGCAGTGGTTATCATGCACGATACCAACGTGCGTGAACGCGGTTTTGGGGTGTTTCAGTTGTTGGATGAACTCAAGCAGCGTTATCCCCATTTTGAGTTTGTCCATGGTCATGGACTGGGTGTGATTGGTGTAGGCAGTGAGCAGCCCCCTGAGATGTTGAGTCTGTATGGTATTTCAGAAAATGCACATGCCACCAAGCAAGTACATGAAGTCTTCTCTCGCTTGGGTAAAGCCTGCGGTGACAGCTGGGAAAACGGCGAATTAAAGCGCCAGATGGCTGCACAGCAAAGCGACCTGCAGGCCGAAAACCAGCAGACAATGGAGCAACATGCTCTGGAAAGAGGTCGTCTGGCGGAGCGAATCACTGCCCAACATCACTCTCTTTCGGCTCTGCAAAGTGAACTTGAAAAGCTCAATGGACAAGCCGTTGAACTCGACGCTCAACAACAGCGTAGCAATTCACTCGCTTCTGAATTAGCACTGTGCCAACAACAGGTTGTTGAAGGCAAAACAGCGCTGGTTATATGTGAGCAGCAGCGCGACCAGAGTCTGGAAAGTCAGCACGCCCTGAAAAATGTACTGGAAGACACTCAGAAACAATTAACTCAAACAGCTGCAGAATGTGACCTGATTGCTCAGGAAAAGCAGGCTCTGTTCGAGCAAAAAACAGAGATGGATGAACACCAAAACGTGCAGCAGCAGTTGCTTCACGATCAAGCGCTAAGCCTGAACGAAGAGACTCAGCGTTCAGCTCAGCTGGCTCTCGCACTCAGTAAAAGTAACCTGGCACTAACTGAGCAATCCCGTCAGCTCGGCGTGCTACAGCAGCAGATTGATGAACAAGATATAGCCTTGTCTGTTGCCCGACAGCAGCAGAACGAAATGACCAAAGCACTTGCAAATAAAACGCAGGAAGCGACTCACTGGCAGGAGCAACAGCAGGCGCTGGCTGAAACTCATAATCAGCTTCAAATACAGTGTGACATCTTAACTACCAACCTGGAAGCAGGTCGGGTAGAGCTTGAGCAATACGAATCAACCAATCAAAGCCTTGCTAATGCATTAGATGCGCGTGCTGTCGAAGTCAATAATCTGAACCAGAAGCTGGCAGAAAGCGTACAGAAAAGTGAGCAACAGGGTGATGAGCTTGAGCAGGTACGTGGCCAGTTGTTGATTTTGCAACAGCAGCTGCAGGCAGAAAAGGTAGAGCACCAGCAGGAGCGTGAACATTTGTTGACCTCGCAACAGCAACTGCAAGCAGAGAAGGTAGAGCATCAGAAGGTACGTGACCAGTTAGCGACCCTGCAACAGAAATACCGTGCGGATCATTCTGAGCATGGTAAGCAGTTGAGCCAACTGAATCAAACACTGGATGAACGTTTTAATGAGTTAGCGATGTTGACCCGCTGGCTGGAAGAACGTGAACAGTCTCTGGCCGATGCTGAAAACGAAAAACAAAAACAACAAGAAGAGCATTACGCTTATCAGCAACTCTGGAAAGCTGAACAGGCTGAGATGGTAAAAAACCAGACAAACCTGCAACAGCAACTCACTGTAAGTCTGCAACAAGTAGCTCAACTCAACGCATATGTTAGTGAAATGGATAAGCACAGCGAAGAACTGGAAGCGAATGTTGCCGAGCGTTTTCATGAGCTTGCGGTCATGACACGCTACACCGAGCAACTGACCCGTGAGCTGCAACAGAAAGAACAGCAATTACAAAAAGCAAAAGATCGAGCGCAGAACCTGAAACAAACCGTCTCATGGAAACTGACCGCGCCTGTACGCGCGCTAGCACGCCCGTTCAAAGAAAGTCCAAAAAATACATCAATCAAAGCCGTGAGCAGTGCAGAACGTATCGCCATGTCTGGCTTGTTTGACGAACTCTGGTATCAGCATCGTTACCCAGAGGTTGCGGATTCTGGTCTTTCTGCTATCGAGCACTTTATGCAAGTTGGTTCCGATAAAGGTTATAGCCCGAGTGAATTATTTGATACGCGCTGGTATCTGCAAACTTATGCAGACGTGGCCGAGGGAACCATCAACCCGTTACTTCATTACATCCTGCACGGAAAGGCAGAGCAGCGTCATTGCCTGCCAGACAATATGAGAAAATAACAATGACAGTTCAATATGAACATGAAGACTTGCTTATCCATTTTGATGAGCAGTGGTATCTACGCACCTATAAGGATGTCAGCCAAACTGGCATCTCAGCAAGAGAGCATTTTAAGCGCTATGGAGCATTACTGGGCAGAAAACCTTGCGCTGACTCATTCATTGAGCCTCCTCAGACAGCTGCGGTTAATATGCCCTGGCTGTCACTGAACCAGCTTTCAGCCGATAACAACTGCCTTAATGGATGGATGTCTGAAGGGAACGATCCTTACTTTATTATTGACTTAGGGCAATTGCCTCAGACCAGCAAAGGCTGGTACCAATTTAACCTGACGCTGGATTGCTCCGGCAAACAAGGGTTAGCAAAGTTTTATCTGGATACCGGGAAAGGCTTCAATGAGTTTGAAACCGTTACCCTTCCCTATAAAAAAGGGGTAAATGCCAGCCGTCTTTTTTATTTAGAATCCCCGATTGTCGCATTGCGTTTTGACCCACTCGAGCAGGAATCCACATTTACTGTTAGCCAGTTTGAAATCGCACCAATCAGTGATAGTCAAATTGAGCCTGCGTTAATGGCGCGCATTCAGCAGGAACACCAAAGCTATCGTGATATGGACGTAGTGGAAATAAAGGAATCTATTACAGCCGAAAACGGTAGCCTGTTAATGGATCGCCTGATGGCACTCTATAACGAGACATTTAGCTTCACGCTGCCTTCCATTGACTATGAAGAATGGATCCAAACTGTAGAAGAACCATCACTACCTAATAAAGCAGAAGTCACTGCTGCGCTAGCTACGATGGCAAAGCCTCCGGTGATTTCGGTGGTGATGCCAGTATATAACCCGGCAGAAATCTACCTTCGTGCCTGTCTGGATTCAGTGCTGTCGCAGAGCTACCCCTATTGGGAGCTTTGCATTGCAGATGACAAATCGCCAAAAGAGCATGTCCAGCGCGTATTACGTGAGTATGAGGCGAAGGATCCACGTATCAAAGTCGTCTATCGACAGCAAAATGGTCATATTTCGGCAGCATCAAACAGTGCTTTAGAAATAGCTGTAGGTGAATTTGTCGCACTGCTGGATCATGATGATGCCCTGCCGGAACATGCATTGCTATTTATGGCACAAGCAATTAGCGCGCAGCCAGAAACACAGATCCTTTACAGCGACGAAGATAAGCTCAATGGCCGCGGCGAACGGTTTGATCCGCATTTTAAAAGCGACTGGAACCCGGATCTGTTCTTCTCTCAAAATTACGTCTCTCACCTCGGTGTATATCGCCGTGAGCTGCTAAAAAAAATTGGCGGATTCCGTCTGGGCGTTGAAGGCAGCCAGGATCAGGATCTTTTGCTGCGCTGCCTTCAACATGTGGCCGCAGAGCAAATTGTGCATATTCCGCGAGTGCTTTATCATTGGCGTACTATAGAAGGTTCTACCGCCCTGGCATCAGGTGAGAAAAGCTATACTACTGACGCAGGAATCAAAGCATTGCGCGACCATTTTGCTACTGAGCAACCCGGTGTCAAAGTTGAAGCAGGCCTGGTGCCCAATACTTATCGGGTGCGCTACCCGATACCGGAACCAGCACCACTGGTTAGCTTGCTGATCCCCACCCGCGATCGACGCTCACTTACCGAGACTGCAGTTCGTAGCATTATTGAGAAAAGTACTTACACCAACTTCGAAATTCTTATCTTAGATAACGGCAGCGTCGAAGCCGAAACGTTGGAATTTTTTAGCCAAATCCAGCAGGAAGATCGCCGCGTCAAAGTACTCGCTTACGACCATCCGTTTAATTATTCAGCAATCAACAACTTTGGTGCTCGTCATGCAAAAGGGTCGGTCATTGGCCTGGTCAACAACGATGTTGAAGTCATTAATCCAGAATGGTTGACCGAAATGGTCAGCCAGTGCCTGCGACCTGAAATTGGCTGCGTAGGCGCGAAACTCTATTACAGCAACGACACCTTGCAACACGGCGGCGTTATCCTAGGGATTGGTGGTGTTGGCGGACATTCACATAAACACTTCCCGCGTCAGCACCCTGGGTACTTCAGCCGCTTGTTACTGACTCAGTCACTTTCTGCTGTGACTGCAGCATGCCTGCTGATTCGTAGAGAGATCTTTGAATTAGTTTCAGGTTTAGATGAAGAGAATCTCAAAGTCGCATTTAACGATGTAGATTTTTGTCTGAAAGTACGTGAGGCGGGTTATCGTAATCTTTGGACCCCTTACGCGGAACTTTATCACTACGAGTCAATAAGTCGTGGTGCCGAAGATTCACCTGAGAAAATTGCGCGTTTTGCTCAAGAGGTAAATTTCATGAAATCAAAATGGGGAAATCATCTTGATGTGGATCCTTTCTATAGCCAAAATCTGACGAAAATAAGAGAAGATTTTACAATTTAAGTGACATTTATCATGAGACATATAAAAATAACTCCCTATGGCAACATAGGCAATCAACTCTTTCAGTACATGTTGGCCTTAGCCATTAAGTTTCGTACGGGAGTGCCTGTATTAATTACAGGGCTTGACATACCCTCTTTTGGTATAAAAAGTACTAAAGTTAGAGATGAAGCTTTATGTTTAGACATAAAGAATCACACCCCCCCTCTTGATGCTATTGTAGAACTTGTTAAAGACGTCAAAAACATAGACGTTAATATAAAATGTCTTAGCACACGAATGTGTTATTATTCAAGGCACTTAACTGAATTCAGAAGATATCTAAAGCTAAAGAAAAACAATCATTACGGCTATAATGAGCATTACTTAGTGATAAATGTCAGGGGCGCTGAGATATCAAAAGGTGTTCATAGGAATTATATCCCAATACCATTATCTTTTTACGCTAACATCATTGAAGAGACAGGTTTGAAACCTGTCTTCGTTGGACAACTTGGTGATGATAAATATTCTACAAGACTCAGAGATAAATTTCCAAACGCACTATTCCCAAAATTTAATTCTTGGGAAGATGATTTTAATGTTATCTGCTCATCAGTTAATGTAATTCCTGCTATAAGTACCTTTTCTTGGTTGGCAACATGGTTATCTGAATCGGCAAAAAATATATATTTTCCTATAATGGGATTATACCATCCAATCGCCCGTCCAGATATTGATATGTTACCTGTGGAAGATGACAGATATCATTTTTATCTATCTGACTTGCTTGAGTGGGGAAATCCGGAAGAGACCATCGATTCATTAATAAATGACAGCATTGTTTTTGAAAAATTAGAAGGCACTGCCCTTCTTAATAGACTCCCTTTAACAACATCTACAGAAGGGCTGGATCTTGATGCTCCAAGAATCTCGATTGAATAATTGTAAAGTCGCACTTTGCGCTATTTTTAAAAATGAAGCCCCATATATTTTAGAATGGATAGCTCACCATCGTCTTATTGGTGTAACAGACTTTTACATTGCTGATAACATTAGTACCGATGGTTGTTCTGAACTCCTCACTTCCTTACATGATGAAGGGCAAATTACTCTTCTAACTTGGCCAACTCTACCAGGAGTGAAGCCGCAATTGCCTGCTTATGAAAAATTGGCAGAGTTAGCTAAAAAGGATTGTGTTGATTGGGCTTTGTTTATTGATGCAGATGAATTCGTCATCCTGGATGATAACCATCCAAACATTCAGTCGGTAATCACCAAAATCACTACTAATGATTATAATGTCTCTGGCATAACATTAAACTGGGCTACTTATGGTTCCTCAGACATCATCATAAACTCAAACAACGATATTTTAAGTAATTTTGAATTTAGATTTATTAAAGATAGCAACATTAATAGACATTATAAATCTCTAATTAGGCTAAAAGATTTTGTTTCATCCGGAAATACGCCGCACGAATTTAGAATCGAAAAATCATGTAAGTATGTTAATACTGCCGGAGAAGAACTTCCTCAACCTTTAACAGGCATGAGTGACAGAGTTACTTGGGCAAATATGAAAATACATCATTACATGATAAAATCAAAATCTGAGTATGTTTCAAAAAAAATGAAGAAAGGGAGGGCATCTTCAAATGCCAGTCTTGACATGTCATATTTTAACGCTCACGACATTAATCATGAATACGCGCCACTAAAAAGACATTGGATACAATCCGTTCAGCATATTAAAAATAGATTGCAAGAAAAATACCCCTGCGGATCTAAAGATAATGGAAGTCAATTATACTACAAAAATAACACTAGCCATATTGGCGCAATTGACAATTTAAAAGAAATCAATAATTATCAATTAGAGATAAATGGTTGGGCATTAGGCTATAATGGTCAGAAGCCAGAATCATTCAGAGTAATTGCCAATCAGCATTTGGAACTACCTATAAAAGACATCGCTTTTAAAAATCGTCCAGATGTATTAAGAACTATAGCACTTTGTAATGATGAACAGTGTGGGTTCACCATAGCATGTGATGTTCCACAAAATGAAGTTATTAATAGTATTTCCATTTATCATGGAAATAACCCCATTATATCAACTGGTTTATTAAACTTCCAAATAAATGAACTATTATAAAGCATGAACATTACTATTACCGGAACTGGTTATGTCGGCCTTTCCAATGCCGTACTCTTAGCCCAGCACCATCAGGTCATCGCTCTTGACGTTGTACCAGAGAAAATAAAACAGATTAACCAACGTCAGTCTCCCATCGCAGATAAAGAGCTTGAAGAGTACTTAGCTACTAAGCCACTCAATCTGCGAGCAACGTTGGATAAATTCGAAGCTTACGAGAGTGCTGAGTTCGTCATTATCGCGACGCCAACCGATTACGATCCTAAAACCAACTACTTCAATACCAGCACCGTTGAAGCAGTGATTCGCGATGTGATCAGCATTAACCCGCATGCCGTTATGATCATCAAGTCCACCATCCCGGTGGGCTTTACCGAACGGATGCGTCAGGAATGTGGTACCGAAAATCTGATCTTCTCGCCTGAATTCCTGCGTGAAGGACGTGCTCTGTACGACAACCTTCATCCGTCACGCATCGTGGTGGGTGAATGCAGTGAACGCGCGCAGCAGTTTGCTAATCTCCTGAAAGAAGGCGCAATTAAGCAGGACGTGCCGGTACTGCTCACCGGTAGCACCGAGGCTGAGGCCATCAAGCTGTTTGCAAATACCTACCTCGCCATGCGGGTCGCGTATTTCAATGAGCTAGATACTTATGCCCAATCTCATGGGTTAGACAGCCGTCAAATCATCTCGGGTATTGGCCTGGATCCGCGTATTGGCTCGCACTATAACAATCCTTCGTTTGGCTATGGCGGCTACTGCCTGCCTAAAGATACTAAGCAGTTGTTGGCGAACTATCAGGATGTCCCTAACAACCTGATCCGCGCCATCGTTGATGCCAATACCACCCGCAAAGATTTCATTGCCGACAGCGTGATCGCCCGCCAACCCAAAGTTGTCGGGATGCATCGTCTGGTGATGAAAGCTGGCTCTGATAACTTCCGCTCTTCTGCTATTCAGGGGATCATGAAGCGCATTAAGGCCAAGGGAATTGAAGTAGTTATTTTTGAGCCGACCATGAAAGAAGACCACTTCTTTCACTCTCGGGTCATCCGCGATCTGGGTGAATTTAAAGCGATCAGCGATGTAATCCTCTGCAACCGTATGGACAATCGTCTGATCGATGTAGTTGAAAAAGTCTACACGCGAGATCTTTTCGGATCTGATTAATATTTATCACTTTAAAGTTAAATATTTTAGAATAAATACCGATAATAACTCTAGCTTCACGGTAAATTACTGCCCCCGGTCATGTCAGATTCGCTGTTTCGGTATCATTGGTGATATAGCGTGGCAGTTTATCATTCCATAAGCTGTCATTGCCTTGTATAGTTTAGCTGCTTGCATTGCAACTGGTTAATCTATAATAAAAATACTAATAATTAATTGAGTGCCGAGAACAGAATGACTAATAGTTACACGCTCTCTACAACACCTTTGGTAGCCTCCAGTGCACAACTGCGTTGGAATATTGACACTTCATCATCCCAGACGCCCCTTAAGCTCGCCAATGGCCGAGTGACGCTGGGTGGCTGGATGTTGGCAGAAGACCAACAGTCGCCACGGCTTGCCGTTAAGAATGGATATGCAACCTATAGCTATCCGTTCAATGTCAAACGTCCGGATGTTGTTTCTGCCATTCTGCAGCAGCCGGCGGATAATCATCCCCGTTTAGGCTGCGGTTTTAATCTCAATATTCCCTTCTCTTCGCAGATCACCCTCGGGCTTGAGTCTGACGGCTTGATTACCTGGTTTGCGGAGTTGAATTTCTCCCCAGCCTGTTAAGACTAATGTTTCACCTTGTGCCAGCCTGCAGCGCTTTACTGATGGCTGGCACGGTATTCCGATAATCGGTTGGATATAAATGTGAACCTCTATATTGCCGCCATCGTAAAAGATGAATTTGCAGGCCTGCTTGAGTGGATAGCGTATCACCGGGTTTTAGGCGTAAAAGGATTTGTGATTGCAGATAATGGCAGTCGTGACGGAACCCGCGAGTTGCTCTCTTCCCTGGAACGTCTGGGAATGGTGACGGTTATCGATCAACCGGATGTAGATAATCAAAAACCGCAGCTCCCAGCCTACGAGCGTATTTTACGCAGCTGTGCACGCGAGATTGAGCTGCTCGCCTTTATCGATGCTGATGAGTTTTTATTACCTTTATCGTCCGATTTGAATCTAGTCGATTACTTTAGCTCGCATTTCAACGATGAAAGCGTCAGTGCGATTGCTCTGAACTGGTCTAATTTTGGCTCAAATGGCGAACTCTTTGCCGAAGAAGGGCTGGTAACCGAGCGGTTCACCAAACGAGCACCCATTAAATTTAATGTTCACCACAACTTCAAAAGCGTGGTGAGACCTGAACGCGTGAACCATTTTAACAACCCCCATCACGCCGACCTGCGCTTTGGTCGTTATATCGATGCGTCAGGAAATGATCTGGTCCTGCATCCTAAGCACGGTAATGGCGTCAGTGCCGAAGTGCTGTGGCATGGCGTGCGGGTTAACCATTACGCGGTGAAATCGCTCGAAGAATTCCTGCTCGGGAAGCACCTGCGCGGCAGCGCCGCCACCGCTAACCGGGTCAAACACAAAGCCTATTTCAAAGCCCATGACCGCAACGACGAGACCTGTCTGCTGGCAGCCTCTCTCGCCCCCAAAGTCAAAGCAGAAATGGCCGCGCTGCAAGCGCAACTCGATGCCCTGCCAGAAGAAGAAAGCCCACAGAAAAACGATTCCTGGCTGGCTTCGCGGGTGAAAAAGCTGATCGGCTAAACCTGCATCACCTTCGCTTCTTCTTATCATTTTCGACAAACGCCAGGACGGGGTTGCCCCACTGTGGGCTGAAAATCTTCTTATGCAAAGCAATGGCCACTGGCAGCCTCTGACGCTGCCCGACTCATCGACATTCCGCGCGGGCTGGTTTCTGATTCAGGGCACCCTGCGTGCCCGCCAGTCGCGGGGAGAAACCCGGCTGCGCTGGCAGGGCCACCAGGGGAGCTGGCATGAACAGACTCTCCCGGTCACGCGTCGCGGCACGCTGCAGGAACTGGTCTGGCTGCCGATAGGCGTAAGCCAGCTGGCGCTGCTCGCCAGCAGTGAAGGGGTGGATTGCGAACTGGCGATCACCCGTTTTTCGCGGGTGTCGGCGGGTGAAAGCCGCTGGCGTCGCCTGCGCCGGGTGTGGCCTTTTTATCAGCGCCTGAGCGCGCACAAACGCAAACGGCTGGGGCTGGCGTGGCACCTGTGGCTCACCGATTTACAGCAGGCTTACCAGCTGGTCGGCAAGATCCGCGACGACAGGCCGCTGCACGCCTACGAACACTGGCTGGCAAACTTTGATGCCGTGCAGCCTGGCGAACAGCGAATGATCGCCCGTCAGCTGGCCCGCTGGAAAAATCTGCCCCACGTCTGCCTGCATCTGGTCAACGGCACCGATGAGGCAGCACGCCAGCGCACCCTTGCCAGCATCACGGCCCTGCATTACCCGGCAGGTCATATCACCGTGGTGGAATCAGCCACTCAGCGGCCTGTTGGCGAATGGCAGTGGGCGATCCCCGCAGGGGCCGTGCTCGCACCGGCGGCATTAGTATGGCTGGCGCATCAGCTGCGCCAGATGCCAGATGCCCAATGGGTCTATGGCGATCACGATCTGCTGGATGAAAAAGGCAAGCGCCACTCGCCTAACTTCAAGCCGGACTGGAATGAAACCCTGCTCCACAGTCAGAACTACATCGGCTGGTGCGGGCTATGGCGGGAACAGGGTCATCTCGACGTGCCAAACAACGCGTCCGAGTGCCACCGTGGGTGGTTACAGCTGGCCCACCAGCACGATGCCGACGAGATTGCGCACATCCCTGCCCTGCTGATGCACCTGCCGGAAACAGCGTTGCAGCAGGATGATTATCACACCCTGGCGGGTCAGTTGCCGCCGCTCCCGGCAGGGGTAATGCTGGAGCCCGCGCCGCACGGCATCTGCCGCTGGCGCTGGCCGCTGCCGGCAGAACTACCGCGCGTCTCGGTGGTGATCCCCACCCGTAACGGACTGGCGCATTTACGGCCCTGCATCGAGAGTCTGGTGCAGCATACCCGTTACCCCGATCTTGAGATCCTGGTGATGGATAATCAGAGCGACGATCCCGAAACCCTGGCTTATCTCGCCCACATCACCCGTCAGTACGGGGTGCGGGTTATCGCCTGGGATCATCCGTTTAATTACTCGGCTATTAACAATGCAGCGGTACATGCGGCCACGGGCGAACTTATCTGCCTGCTGAACAACGACACCGAAGTGATGAACCCGGAATGGCTGGAAGAGATGGTCGCCCATCTGCTGCGACCTGGCGTTGGTGTGGTTGGCGCACGGCTGTTTTATGGCGATGGTCGGGTACAGCATGCAGGCGATGCCGTCGGGCCTGGGGGCTGCGCCGATCATCTGCATGCGGGCCTGTCTGCCGATGAACCCGGTTACCAGCGCAGGGCGGTAAGCGCGCAGGAGCTGTCTGCCGTCACGGCAGCCTGCCTGCTGACCCATCGCTCGCTGTTTATTAGCCTTAATGGGTTAGACGAGGTCAATCTGCCGGTGGCCTTTAACGATGTGGATTATTGTCTGCGCGTTGGCGAAGCCGGCTGGCGCATCGTCTGGACCCCGTATGCCGAGCTTTACCACCATGAGTCGGTATCCCGCGGCAAAGACATTACCCCGCAGCAGCTGGCACGTGCGCAGGGCGAACTGAACTACATGAAAAAGCGCTGGGCGAAGCGGCTCCAGCATGATCCTGCCTACAATCCCAACCTGAGCTATGACCGACCCGATTTCTCGTTAAGTCATGCTCCTAATGTGGTGTTGCCATGGACGAACTGATCAGAAAGGCACTCTTTAAACCGTATCTGAAGTTGAACAAGCAAAGCGATAATCAGTCCGATAGCGGGCCTGAATGTCGCTCGCTACTGATTTTGCATGAAGGGAATTCCCCAACGCTGGCCTATTTTGAAGAGGCGATCAAAAGCCGTTTTCCCGAAGCCGAATGTCTGCTGGTGGATACGTTAACCACGCCCGCCATTACCGTTGATAAAGGCGCGGCGCTGGTTGTCATCCGCTTTATCTCGACGCTATGGCAGCGCGAGATTGCACGCAATATCGATGACCTCTCGCAGGTGGTCTATTTTATGGATGATGATCTGTTCGATCCCTCCGCGTTAGAGGCGTTACCTAAAGCCTACCGGACCAAAATCATCCGTCGCTCTGCGGCCCAGCACCGCTGGATCACCTCCCACTGCGATAACATCTGGGTCTCGACGCCGTATCTGGCAAACAAGTATGCGCACCTTAACCCCGACGTTGTGCCCGCAATGCCCACTTCCGGATTGCTTGAAGCGCGACGACCTGTAAAAATCGCCTACCACGGATCCAGTTCGCATCAGGCAGAGAAGTACTGGCTGCGAGAGGTGGTCGAAGGCGTACTGATGCAGTGCCCGCAGGCCAGTTTCGAGATCTTTGGCGAGCACGAGATCTACAAACTTTATCGCGATTTGCCCCGGGTCACAGTATTGCATCCAATGAGCTGGCAGAACTATCTCGATTATACCCGGCATCATCGGGTGGATATCGGGCTGGCGCCGTTGCTGGACTCAGCCTTTAATCTGGCAAGAGGCCCGGTAAAATTTTATGATTTTGTTCGTATGGGCGCGGTGGGGATTTACAGTAACTGCGCGCCGTACAGTGAATTTATCGAGCAAAATAGCAATGGTGTACTGCTGAGTAACGATCCGCAGAAGTGGATTGACGCATTGTCACTGTTAGTAAATTCCGATAAGCAGCGTCAGCAGCTGGCAAATAATGCCCGGGAATTCACTTACGCATTAATGAATTAAAACAGAACGGCACAGGGAAGCGTCAATTCTGAACGCGTTTCAGGCCTGGTATTCATATGTTGCCGGCAGCCAAACAATGCCTGAACGGATAAAAAAAGGTATTGTACGGGTGTTCCTATTAACCAATAAAAAAAGTCACTCTCACTTATGAAAATCTTAGTAACGGGCGGTGCCGGTTTCATCGGTTCTGCGGTGGTTCGCCACATTATTCGTGATACCCAGGATGCGGTGATCAACCTGGACAAGCTCACCTATGCAGGCAATCTGGAATCGCTCGCCGACGTCGCAGCAAGTGACCGTTATGCCTTTGAGCAAGTTGATATTTGTAACCGCGCTGAGCTGGATCGGGTCTTTGCCGCTCATCAGCCGGATGCGGTTATGCACCTCGCCGCCGAGAGCCATGTGGATCGCTCCATCACTGGCCCGGCCGATTTTATCGAGACCAACATCGTCGGCACCTATACGCTGCTCGAAGCCGCCCGCGCTTACTGGAGCGAGCTGGATGAAACCCGCAAGCAGGCGTTTCGTTTCCACCACATCTCTACCGATGAAGTTTACGGCGACCTGCCGCACCCGGACGAGGTGAGCACCGGCGAAGCACTGCCGCTGTTTACGGAAACGACCCCGTATGCGCCAAGCAGCCCGTATTCCGCATCCAAAGCTTCCAGCGATCATCTGGTTCGCGCCTGGCGTCGCACCTACGGTCTGCCGACCATCGTGACCAACTGCTCCAACAACTACGGCCCGTATCACTTCCCGGAGAAGCTGATCCCGCTGGTTATTCTGAACGCGCTGGACGGCAAAGCGCTGCCAATCTACGGCAAAGGCGATCAGATCCGCGACTGGCTGTACGTTGAAGACCATGCCCGCGCCCTGTACACCGTAGTGACCACTGGCGTAATCGGCGAGACCTACAACATCGGCGGCCACAACGAGAAGCAAAACCTCGATGTGGTACACACCATCTGCGACCTGCTGGATGAGATCGTGCCAAAAGAAGGCTCTTACCGCGATCAGATCACCTACGTGACCGACCGCCCAGGCCACGACCGCCGCTATGCTATCGATGCCAGCAAAATGAGCCACGAGCTGAACTGGCAGCCGCAGGAGACCTTCGAGTCCGGCATCCGTAAAACCGTGCAGTGGTATCTGGATAACCAGCAGTGGGTGAACAACGTCAAAAGCGGCAGCTATCAGGACTGGATCGCGCAGAACTACCAGGGGCGTAAATAATGCATATTCTGCTGTTCGGAAAAAATGGCCAGGTCGGCTGGGAGCTGCAGCGTGCGCTGGCACCGCTGGGCCGCGTGACGGCGGTGGATTTTAACTCCACCGACTACTGCGGTGATTTCAGCAACCCGGCGGGCGTAGCCGAGACCGTGCGCCTGCTGAAGCCAGACGTGATCGTCAATGCCGCCGCGCATACCGCGGTCGACAAAGCTGAAACCGAGCGCGACTTTGCCGAGCTGCTTAACGCCACAAGCGTTGCCGCCATCGCCAAAGAAGCCGAAGCGCTGGGCGCGTGGCTGGTGCATTACTCCACCGACTACGTGTTCGATGGCAGCGGTGACAAAGCCTGGGTTGAAACTGACCAGACCGCTCCGCTGAACGTGTACGGCGAAACCAAGCTGGCGGGCGAACAGGCCGCCGCGCTCTGTTCCCGTCATCTGGTGTTCCGTACCAGCTGGGTGTACGCCGCCCGTGGCGCGAACTTTGCCAAAACCATGCTGCGCTTTGGTAAAGAGCGCAGCGAGATGTCGGTCATCAACGATCAGTTTGGTGCGCCGACCGGGGCAGAACTGCTGGCCGACTGCACGGCCCATGCGATCCGCATCGCTCAGGATAAACCCGAGGTAGCAGGTCTTTATCACCTGATCGCCTCAGGAACTACCACCTGGTTCGACTATGCTCAACGGGTGTTCGCCAACGCGAAAGCGGCTGGCGTTGAGCTGGCCGTGACCCAGGTGAATGCTGTGCCGACCAGTGCATTCCCGACACCGGCAAAACGGCCGCATAACTCACGCCTTGATACCAGCAAGTTCCAGCGCACCTTCGGGATGACGCTGCCGGACTGGACGGTTGGCGTTGATCGTATGCTGACCGAGATCCTCGGGAAATAAGTGAAGAGCAAGGACCGCCTTGCTTTACCGACATGGACTAACGTCGAGGTGTGGCCGCGCCACCCTTCCCTGTAAATGCACACAGAAGAATGAAGCATCATGACTAAACGTAAAGGTATTATCCTGGCCGGTGGTTCCGGAACCCGTCTCTACCCCGTCACCATGGCCGTCAGCAAGCAACTGCTGCCGATTTATGACAAGCCGATGATCTACTACCCGCTGAGCACCCTGATGCTGGCGGGGATCCGCGACATCTTAATCATCAGCACCCCACAGGATACGCCGCGCTTTGAGCAACTGCTCGGCGACGGTAGCCAGTGGGGCCTGAACCTGCAGTACATCGTGCAGCCAAGCCCGGACGGCCTGGCGCAGGCCTTTATCCTCGGTGAAGAGTTCATCGGCGAAGACGACTGCGCGCTGGTGCTGGGCGATAATATTTTCTACGGTCACGACCTGCAAAAACAGCTGGTCGATGCTGCCGCTAAAACCGCGGGTGCCACCGTCTTTGCCTATCACGTGCACGATCCAGAGCGCTACGGCGTGGTGGAGTTCAACCACGAAGGCACCGCGATCTCGCTGGAAGAGAAGCCACTGGAGCCGAAGAGCAACTACGCGGTTACCGGTCTCTACTTCTACGACAACCGCGTCGTAGAAATTGCCAAGAGCCTGAAGCCATCGCCACGCGGCGAGCTGGAGATCACCGACGTTAATCGCATCTACCTTGAGCAAGGGGATCTGTCGGTGGCAATGATGGGTCGTGGCTACGCCTGGCTGGATACCGGTACCCACGAGAGCCTGATTGAGGCCAGCAACTTTATTCAGACCATCGAAACCCGTCAGGGGCTGAAAGTGGCCTGTCCGGAAGAGATTGCCTACCGTCTGAAGTTTATCGATGCCGACCAGGTGCGCAAATTAGCCGCCCCGCTGGCGAAGAATGCTTACGGCCAGTATCTGCTGAAAATGCTTAAGTAATCACCGTTTACCTGGGGCGTCATGCCCCATTTATCAATCAGGCCGTAATCATGAATGTTATCCAGACCGCAATTCCCGACGTCTTTATTTTTGAGCCAAAAGTATTTGGCGATGACCGTGGTTTCTTCTTCGAAAGCTTTAACCACCAGCAGTTTGAAACCGCCATTGGCCGCAGTGTGACCTTTGTGCAGGACAACCACTCTAAGTCTTCTAAAGGCGTGTTGCGCGGTCTGCACTACCAGCTGGCACCTCATGCGCAGGGCAAACTGGTGCGCTGTGTTGCCGGTGAAGTGTTCGACGTGGCGGTGGATATCCGCAAAAGCTCCCCGACCTTTGGTCAGTGGGTAGGCGTGCATCTGTCTGGCGAAAACAAGCGCCAGCTGTGGATCCCGGAAGGCTTCGCCCACGGCTTTATGACCCTGAGCGACACCGCAGAATTCCTGTACAAAACCACCAACTACTACGCGCCGGAAAGTGACCGCGGCATCCGCTGGAACGACGAGACCATTGCTATCGCATGGCCAGAAATCGACAGCGAGATCCTCACTTCCGCCAAAGACAGCATTGCCAAATCCTTCCCGGACGCAGAGTACTTCAACTAAGTTCCACGCCCCGCAGCGACGCGGGGCGCTTTCTCCTGCACAGAGCAAAAATGAAATTTTATACAGGTTCAACAGGGATCCTGGGCAGAAGAGCGCAGATTGAACCGCTGCTTGGTCGCCCGCTGCATCTTTTCAAGACCGACATTCAGCTTGCCGACGACGATACCCTGGTTGGCTGGGGCCAAAAACCCAACACCCATAAAATCAAACAAAAAGCCCACGACCTCGGCCTGCCCTACTGGCAGCTGGAAGACGGTTTTATCGGCTATATCGGCCATCCCGCCCGCGCGGGGCTGCCGGTCTCGCTGATTGCCGACCCGGTGGGTATTTATTACGACGCCCGCCAGCCGAGCCAGCTTGAACAGCTGATTGCCGCGCCCTGCAACGCCGCGATGCTGGCACGCGCCGAATCGCTGATTAACGAACTGCTGCGCCTGGGCATCACCAAATACAACTGCTACGCCGCAGGCAGCGGCCTGCCAGATGCGCTGGCGACCCGCCTGCACAATGACCCGCGCCCTAACGTGTTGCTGATCGACCAGGTGGCAGGGGATATGTCCATTCCCGGCGCGCTGGCCACGGAAGACGATTTTATCGCGATGGTCGCCGCCGCCCGGCGTGACCATCCCGGTGCCCGCCTGCTGCTGCGCACCCACCCGGACACGCGCCTCGGAAAGAAAAACGGTGTGCTGGCGCGTCTGGAACTGGACGATGTGGAAGTGGTCGCCGATCACTGCCATCCCCACGCCCTGCTGAATGAAGTCGAGGCGGTCTACACCGTCTCCTCGCAGATGGGTTTTGAAGCCCTGCTGCTGGGCAAAGCGGTGCACTGCTTCGGGATGCCGTTTTATGCCGGCTGGGGGCTGACCCACGACCATAAATCGTGTCCGCGACGCGACGTGCAAGTGAGCCTGGCGCAGTTAGTCGCCGCCGCATTGATTCTGTATCCCCGCTATCTGGATCCGGTGCTCGGCCAGCGCTGCGAAGTGGAAGAGGTGCTGGCGATGATTGCCCGCCAGCAGCACCCTGCCCCGCGCTATCGCCGCCTGTACCTGGTGGGATTCTCGCTGTGGAAGCGCGCCTTTATGCATGCCTTCTGCCACCCATTGGCCACCGAGCTGTGCTTTGTGCGCACTCCGCCCGCACGGCTTGCGGCAGACGAACAGGTGCTGGTGTGGGGCGCGCGCCATCCAGAACTGACCAACGCGATTCGGGTGGAAGACGGTTTTATCCGCTCGCGAGGGCTGGGCTCGAACCTCTGCCGCCCGTCGTCGTTATCGATCGATCCGGTAGGGATCTATTTTGACAGCCGTCAGCCGAGCAGGCTCGAGCAGCAGCTCAACGACCTGCCGCTGACCCACGACGTGCTGGCACGCGGTGCCGCGCTGGTGGAACTGCTCCAGCAGCACGGCGTCAGCAAGTACAACGTCGGCATCGCCCAGCAGTTTACCCCGCCTGACGATGGCCGCCCGCTGGTGCTGGTGGTGGGCCAGGTGGACGGCGATGCCTCGATCCTGACCGGCAGCCCGGTGATTCGCAGCAACGAACAGCTGCTGTGGGCAGTGCGCGAGGCCAGACCGGAGGCGCATATCCTGTTTAAACCGCATCCGGATGTGGTGGCGGGTAACCGGGCCGGGGCGATCTCCGCCGCCTGTCTGGCGCAATGCGTCGACAGCCAGGTGCTGGATCTCGGGTTGACCAGCCTCTATCCGCACGTGGACGAACTGCACACCATGACCTCGCTCAGTGGCTTCGAGGCCCTGGTCCAGGGCGTGAAGGTCACCACCTGGGGCCAGCCGTTCTACAGCGGCTGGGGACTGACCGAAGATCGTCATCCCGCGCCTCGTCGGGAACGTATCTTGCCGCTGGCGGCACTGGTGTATATGACGCTGGTTGCCTATCCGCTGTATATCGACTGGCAAAGCGGCCTGTGGATGAGCCCGGAGCAGCTGATCCGCCAGCTGGCAGGGCAAAAAAAAGCCTCATCGCAAAAATCGAGCCGCTGGCAGCGCTGGCAAATCAAGCTGAGCTATCTCGCACAGACTCTGCAGCCCCGCGCCTCTTTGTCCCGCTTCATTAAAGAAAGACGTCATTAAAGCCGCTTACTGATTTGATTCATCAACGGAACCGATCTGGGAAACACAATGGACGAGCAAGCTATCCGCCACTTATTGAATGGCCGTCGATATCTGTTATTACAAGGACCTATGGGCCCCTGTTTTTCACGTCTGGCTGCCTGGCTGCAGAACAGCCGTCGCGAGGTCAAGCAGGTCTGCTTTAATGCCGGGGACTCATGGTATGCCGCGAAAGAGACCGCGCTGCACTACACCGGCTCCGTGAAGAATTTTGCCTTCTGGCTGCGCGAATTACACAAAACCTACCCCTTCGACACCATCGTCTGTTTTGGTGACTGCCGTCCAATGCACATCGAAGCGAAAAAGTGGGCGCGCAGCAAAGCCATCGATTTCCTTGCGTTTGAGGAGGGCTATTTCCGCCCGTTCTACATCACCCTGGAAAAAGGGGGCGTGAACGCCTTCTCCTCGATGCCCATCGATGCGAAGTACTATCGCGAACAGCCGCTGCCCGAGGTGAAAACGCCGACGCCATGGAAACCGAGCTCCTTTAACCGTGCCGCCCATGCCATGCTCTACTATGCGGCGGGCTGGTTTGGTCGCCATCGCTACCGGGGCTACCGCCACCATAAGTCGTTCTCCCCGTGGTACGAGATGCAATGCTGGTTCCGTGCCGGTCGCCGTAAGCTGTGGTACCGCTGGCAGCAGCGCCATATGCTGAGCCATATCACCGGCACGCTGGATAACCAATATTACCTGGCGATTTTGCAGGTCTACAACGACAGCCAGATTATTCACCACAGCCCGTACAAAGACGTGCGTGAATATATCGAAACCGTGATCCGCTCATTTGCCCGCCATGCGCCGAAAGAGCGGCACCTGGTGTTTAAGCATCACCCGATGGATCGTGGTCACCGCTATTACGGCACCTTAATTAACACCCTGACCGAGAAATACGGCATTACGGGGCGGGTTATTTATGTGCACGATGTTAACCTGCCCGCGCTGCTGACCCATACCCGGGCGGTGATTACCGTAAACAGCACCGCAGGCCTGTCGGCGCTGATCCACAACAAGCCGCTGATGGTGATGGGCAAAGCGCTGTACGACATCGAAGGGCTCACCTGGCAGGGGCCGTTAACCCAGTTCTGGCAGACTGACTTCACCCCGGATAAAAAACTGTTCCAGCGTTTTCGCGCTCACCTGCTGCACGACACCCAGATCAATGCCGTGTTTTACGGTAAGTCCGACTGGCTCGATACCCCTTACACCCTGTCAACGCCGGAAACCGTGGTCGAACAGGAGCCGCAGCCCGCCCCTGAGACCGTGACCTCAATCACATAAAATCCCCTGATGGCGGCGAGCCTGAACCACTCGCCGTCGCTGTTGACCGTTCATCCCGCCATATAACCTCTCACAGATTTACCTTCCTTTACGCGCGCGCCACTCTGGCAAGATCGCCTCAGCATTAATCAACATCTCTCACAGCGAACCCTGACCCTTTTACCCGTTAAAAAACCAGGTTTTATTATGGATATGAAAAAACTGCTTAAACATGCTCCCTGGGCCCTTATAGGGATCCTCGGCGCATTTTGCCTCTCGGTCGTGGCCCTGCGCCGCGGTGAGCACGTCAGTGCCCTGTGGATCGTCGTGGCTTCCGTATCGGTTTATCTGGTGGCGTACCGCTACTACAGTCTCTATATCGCCCAGAAGGTCATGAAGCTTGACCCGACGCGCGCCACCCCGGCGGTCATTAACAATGACGGCCTGAACTACGTTCCGACCAACCGCTACGTGCTGTTTGGTCACCACTTTGCGGCAATTGCCGGGGCTGGCCCGTTGGTGGGACCGGTGCTGGCGGCGCAGATGGGCTACCTGCCGGGTACCCTGTGGCTGCTCGCAGGCGTGGTGCTGGCGGGTGCGGTGCAGGACTTTATGGTGCTGTTTATCTCTTCCCGTCGTAACGGCGCCTCTCTGGGTGAGATGATCAAAGAAGAGATGGGCCGCGTGCCGGGCACCATCGCCCTGTTTGGCTGCTTCCTGATCATGATCATCATCCTTGCGGTGCTGGCCCTGATCGTGGTGAAAGCGCTGGCTGAAAGTCCGTGGGGCGTGTTCACTGTCTGCTCGACGGTGCCGATTGCGCTGTTTATGGGCATCTATATGCGCTTCCTGCGGCCGGGCCGCGTGGGCGAAGTGTCGGTGATTGGTATCGTGCTGCTGGTGGCCTCCATTTACTTTGGCGGCATCATCGCCCACGACCCGTACTGGGGCCCGGCGCTGACCTTCAAAGACACCACCATCACCTTTGCGCTGATTGGCTATGCCTTTATCTCTGCCCTGCTGCCGGTGTGGCTGATTCTGGCCCCGCGTGATTACCTGGCGACCTTCCTGAAAATCGGCGTGATCGTCGGTCTGGCGATCGGCATCGTGATCATCAACCCGGAACTGAAAATGCCTGCGGTCACGCAGTACATTGACGGCACCGGACCGCTGTGGAAAGGCGCGATGTTCCCGTTCCTGTTCATCACCATCGCCTGTGGCGCGGTGTCTGGCTTCCATGCCCTGATCGCCTCCGGCACCACGCCGAAGCTGATGGCCAACGAAACCGACGCCCGCTTCATTGGTTATGGCGCGATGCTGATGGAATCCTTCGTGGCGATCATGGCCCTGGTAGCAGCGTCCATCATCGAGCCGGGTCTGTACTTCGCAATGAACACCCCGCCAGCAGGACTGGGCATTACTATGCCGAACCTGCACGAAATGGGTGGCGACAATGCGGCGCTGATCATGGCGCAGCTGAAAGACGTCAGCACCCACGCGGCAGCGACCGTCAGCTCCTGGGGCTTTGTGATCTCACCTGAGCAGATCATGCAGACCGCCAAAGACATCGGCGAACCCTCGGTTCTGAACCGTGCCGGTGGCGCACCGACCCTCGCGGTAGGTATCGCCCACGTGTTCCACAAAGTGCTGCCGATGGCCGACATGGGCTTCTGGTATCACTTCGGGATCCTGTTCGAAGCGCTGTTCATCCTGACCGCACTGGATGCCGGTACCCGCGCAGGTCGCTTTATGCTGCAGGATCTGCTGGGTAACTTCGTGCCGTTCCTGAAAAAAACCGATTCACTGGTCGCCGGGATTCTGGGCACCGCGGGCTGCGTTGGGCTGTGGGGCTACCTGCTGTATCAGGGCGTGGTTGACCCGCTGGGCGGCGTGAAGAGCCTGTGGCCGCTGTTCGGTATCTCTAACCAGATGCTGGCGGCTGTGGCGCTGGTGCTCGGCACCGTGGTGCTGATTAAGATGAAACGCACCAAATACATCTGGGTGACCGTGGTGCCTGCTCTGTGGCTGCTGCTCTGCACCACCTGGGCGTTGGGTCTGAAGCTGTTCAGCACCAACCCGCAGCTGGAAGGGTTCTTCTATATGGCGAGCCAGTACAAAGCGAAGATTGCCGCAGACACGGGTGAACTGACCGCGCAGCAGATTGCCAACATGAACCATATCGTGGTGAACAACTACACCAACGCCGCGTTAAGCATTCTGTTCCTGGTGGTGGTGTACAGCATCATCTTCTACGGGGTCAAAACCTGGATCGCCGTGCGTAATGCCGACGGTCGTACCGATAACGAAACGCCATACGTTCCGGTACCGGAAGGCGGCGTGAAGACCTCTTCACACCATTAATCCTACCCCTCACCCTAACCCTCTCCCCAAAGGGGAGAGGGGACCGTACAGCGCGGTCTTTCCCCCTCGCCCCTTTGGGGAGAGGGCCGGGGTGAGGGGAAACACAAGCCCGGCGGACTGACGTTCCCGGGCTTTTTATATCTGGATGACATAATGTTTGGTAACTTAGGCGAAGCAAAAAAATACCTCGGTCAGGCGGCGAAAATGCTGATTGGCATTCCGGACTATGACAACTACGTTGAACATATGAAGACCAACCATCCGGATAAGCCGTACATGACCTACAGCGAATTCTTCCGCGAGCGCCAGGAAGCGCGCTACGGCGGAAGTGGAGAAGGCGGCGTGCGCTGCTGCTAAAGGAGAGACCATGACACCGATTGCAGTTACCCTACTTACCGGCTTTCTTGGCGCGGGCAAAACCACCCTGCTGCGCCATATCCTCAACGAACAGCACGGCTTTAAAATCGCAGTCATCGAGAACGAGTTCGGTGAAGTGTCCGTTGACGATCAGCTGATTGGCGATCGCGCCACCCAGATCAAAACGCTGACCAACGGCTGCATCTGCTGCACCCGCTCCAGCGAGCTGGAAGACGCCCTGCTCGACCTGCTCGACAGCCGCGATCGCGGCGATATCGCCTTCGACCGCCTGATAATCGAATGCACCGGTATGGCCGACCCCGGCCCGATTATTCAGACCTTTTTCTCCCACGAGATCCTCTGCCAGCGCTACCTGCTGGACGGGGTGATCGCCCTGGTCGACGCGGTTCACGCCGACGAGCAGATGAACCAGTTCACCCTCGCCCAGTCGCAAATTGGCTACGCCGATCGCATTCTGCTGACCAAAACCGATGTGGCGGGCGATAGCGAAAAGCTGCGCGAACGCCTGACGCGGATCAACGCCCGCGCGCCGATATACACCGTCACGCACGGCGATATCGACCTGGCGCAGCTGTTTAACACCAACGGCTTTATGCTGGAAGAGAACGTCACCGCGAAACCGCGCTTTCACTTTATGGCCGACAAGCAAAACGACGTCTCGTCGATTGTGGTCGAGCTGGATTATCCGGTGGACATCAGCGACGTGTCGCGCGTGATGGAGAACCTGCTGCTGTCGTTTGCCGACAAACTGCTGCGCTACAAAGGAATGCTGTGGATCGATGGCGAGCCGAACCGCCTGCTGTTCCAGGGCGTGCAGCGCCTGTACAGCGCCGACTGGGACCGCCCGTGGGGCGACGAAACGCCGCACAGCGTGATGGTGTTTATCGGTATCCAGCTGCCCGAAGAGGAGATCAGGGCGGGGTTTGCGGGGTTACGTAAATAAGCCCGCGGACGGTTCCCTCTCCCGCTGGGAGAGGGTTAGGGTGAGGGCATCAGGCCGCATAATTAGCGGCGGATCACCACCAGCTTCTGGTTCACAAACTCTTTGATCCCCAGGTCGGACAGCTCGCGTCCGTAGCCGGAGCGCTTGACGCCACCGAACGGCAGCTCGGCTGCGGTATCGGTCAGCCAGTTGATCCACACCATCCCGGTTTCGATGTTCGACGCCATCTTTTTGGCGCGTTCAATATCTTTGCTGAACACCGCGCCGCCCAGACCGTAGTGCGAGTCGTTGGCCAGTTTCACCGCCTCTTCATCGTTTTTCACCACGTAGACCTGCGCCACCGGGCCGAAGAACTCTTCGAAATACGCCGGGTTTTCGCGGGTGATGTTGGTCAAAATCGTCGGCTCAAAGAAGCTGCCCTCACGCGCGACCGGCTTGCCGCCGTAATGCAGCGTCGCCCCGTTTTTCACCGCCTCGTTAACCTGTTTGGTCAGGGTCTCCAGCGCGTCTTTCGATGACAGCGGCCCCAATGTGGTGCTCGCATCCAGCGGATCGCCGATCTTCACCTGTTTGAAGGCCTCGGTATACTTCGTCAGGAACTGCTCAGCCACTTTTTCATGCACGATAAAACGCTTAGCGGCGGTACAGACCTGCCCGGCGTTGGCGAGCCGCGCATTGACGCCGATTTTTACGGCCTTCTCCAGATCCGCATCGTCCAGTACCACGAACACATCGTTACCGCCCAGTTCGAGGGTCGATTTTTTGATGTGCTTCGCGGCCTGCGCGGCCACCACGCTACCGGCTTTCTCAGATCCGGTCAGGGCGGCACCCTGCACGCGCGGGTCGGCGATGATCCTGGCCACCTGATCCTGAGAGATAAACAGGTTGGTCCATGCCCCTTCCGGCGCACCGGCTTCGCGCACCAGATGGGCGAAAGTCTCTGCACAGTGCGGCACGATGCTGGCATGTTTAGCGAGAACCGGGTTACCCGCCGCCAGGTTCGGAGCCAGCACGCGCATCAGCTGATAATAGGGGAAGTTCCACGGCTCAACCGCCATCACCACGCCGATGGGATGATGCTCGACCCAGGCTTCGCCGAGTTCGGAGGGGTATTTTACCGGGGCAAGGTGCTGCTTCGCGTTATCGGCATAGTAGCGAGCGATCTGCGCACAGAGTTTCACTTCGGCACGGCTCTGCTCGATGAGTTTCCCCATCTCCACGCTGGCAATTTTCGCCAATTCTTCGCTACGGGAGTCAATCAGATCCGCCAGCTTGTGCAGCACCGGCAGCCGTTTGTCGATGCTGCCTTTCGCCCAGTCGGAGTGATAGAGCGCATCGGCTGTTTTCAGCGCCGCCTCGACATCAGCATCAGTATGAGAAGGATATTCTTTGATGAGTTTGTTGTTAGCAGGATTCACTGTCTGATAGGCCATTACTGCCTCCTTTTTGACTACACAGGCTATTAAGGGTAGTCAACATGGCCGGGTATGAAGGTAAAGTTGGGTATACAGGCTGTAGTGAGGACCACTATCAGACTTTTCCGCCGCCCCATGCTATAAGCACCTGTCCCCTCGCACAGGTAGCCACCATGAACCAGACGCGCCACGTCAATCAGACCTTCCTCCGCAAGCCTGGCCTTGAGCTGCGCAGTACATGGCAAAGCACCCAGGCGTACAAACGCCACAGCCATACGCAGCTTTCCATTGGCGCCATCCTGGAGGGGCAAACCTGCTGCACCTGCAACGGCGAGCCGTTCACCCTTTATCCTGGCGATCTGATTATCATCCCCGCGCATCTGCCGCACAGCTGTAACCCCATTGCCGGACAACCCCGCAGCTACCATATGCTGTATCTGGAGACTGACCTTCAGCCCGCTCTGCAGGTGATCCGCAATGAGGCGCTGTTCCGCCAGTATCTGACGGTCGTTGAGACGCTGTCGCCCGAGGCGATCGGTGCCCTGCTGTCCGGGCTGGCAGCAAATAGCGCCCCGCCTGATGCCCTTCGTCCCTCCAGCCTTGCCCTGTTGCAAACGTTACGCCACAGCCTGCAGGAACCGCCTTCTCTGGACGTTTTAGCCCGGCGTTTTTCGCTGCGCAAAGAGACGTTAATCAGAACCTTTAAACAGGATACCGGCCTGACGCCGGGCACCTTTCTGGCCATCTCCAGAGTAGAGTTCGCCAAAGCGCGCCTGCGTGCCGGGGATCTCATCGCCGACGTCAGTTACCAGAGCGGCTTTGCCGATCAGAGCCATTTCCATAAAACCTTTGTCAGCTACACGGCCGCTACTCCTCGCCAGTACGCCACCGGGCGATCAATATCCGACAATAATTAGCGCTCGCGTTGGCGTAGCCTGACCTCAGTTTTGCTGATGAGGTCACTATGGAACTGTTTACCACTCTCTTCCCGCCCGCTTTTTTGGCCCTCGCGCTGGCGCATTTTGTCGCCCTGCTCAGCCCCGGCCCGGATTTCTTTTTGCTGATGGGCTTCGCTGCCCGCCACCGCCTGCGCGGCAGCGCCGGGCTGTGCGTGGGGATCGCCGCGGGCAACGGATTCTACATTCTGCTGGTGATAGTGGGCTGGAGCGCGCTGCGCCAGTTCACACTGCTGTTCAGTGCTATTGAGTTGCTGGGCGCGTTGTACCTGCTGTGGATCGGCTGGCAACTGGTGCAAAGCCGGCCCACCACGCTCGCCGTTGAGCGCGCAGAAGCTGCCTGCCCCTCCTGGCGCAGGCAGCTCCTGCTCGGCCTGGGTTCAGCAGTGTTAAATCCGAAAAACGCCCTGTTCTATCTGGCGCTGATGACCGCCCTGCTCGGCCCGGACGTCACGCTTCTTCAGCAGTCGGTAAGTGGGATCTGGATGGTGATGGTGGTGCTGGTATGGGATCTGGCGGTGGTGTCGTTTATTACCTTGCCCGCTGTGCAACAGCGCCTGAAATATAGCGTGTGGAAAATCGAACGCGCGGCAGGGGCTGTGCTGCTGATGTTTGGCGGCGGGATCTTATGGCGATTTTTAGCGCCACTCTAAGCGCAAAGGAAACGCCTGATGGCGCTGCGCTTATCAGGCCGGGGAATACAATCCGTAGCCCCGGTAAGCGCAGCGCCACCGGGAGTTAATTCTTGTTTTGATCGCGAAGCATCGCTTCGCGCAGGATGGCGTTAAGCCTGGTCTGATAGCCCTTTCCTGGCCTCTTCAGCCACTCCATGACATCAGCATCAATACGCACTGAGGCCTGCGTTTTTAAAGGGCGATAAAATTTGCCGCGCACCGCCTCGGACCAGGTTTCATCCATCGTTGCAGGGATATCGCTATAGTCGATGTCCTCATCCGGTTTATTTGCCAGCGCCTTGAGTTCTGCCTCACGTCTGGCGCTCATGACGGGTGCGTCGCCACGTTTATGTTTAACCACGCTCATAACGAATCCTCTCTCTTCTGTCTGCCTTACGTGCGCTGATGATGCGAATCACTTCATAGCCACTTTCAAAACGAATCGTGTGTGCAACCAAAATCACAGCGACGCCGCCCACAAGCCCGATACTTTGCCAGCGAAACTCACCGTTTTCGTATCGCTCCTGCAGGGATAAATGGTGAGGATCGTCAAAAATTAACACCGCATCCTCAAAGCGAACCCCGTGCTTTTGCAGATTACTTTTGGCCTTCCTGGTATCCCACTCAAACTCCGTTAGCATAGTGCACCCTCCCTGGATTGTATATACAAAAAAGAATATACAAATGCAGTGCAATACACACGCTACCCGCTGTAATTTCAATCAAAAATGGAATGCGGCTTCAGGAATAATCCACCTCTCGATGACACCCATACCTTATTTTTGCTTTTTCAACACACCTCCCTCTATCCTTAACCCTATGGAAAAACTCGCTGAACTCAAACGCGCCAAGCTGTTAGCGCTGTCGTTACTGCTGATTGCCGTCGCGACCTTTATCGTCACCCTCTTTTTGCCGCAAACCTTCTGGGTGCGTGGCGTGAAGGCCATTGCCGAGGCGGCGATGGTCGGTGCGCTGGCGGACTGGTTCGCCGTTGTCGCCCTGTTTCGCCGGGTGCCGATCCCGTTTATCTCGCGCCATACGGCGATTATTCCGCGTAATAAAGACCGGATTGGCGACAATCTTGGCCAGTTCGTGCAGGAGAAGTTTCTCGATACCCAGTCGCTGGTCACGCTGATCCGCCGCCACGAACCGGCGCAGATGATCGGGACCTGGTTTAGCCAGCCGGAAAACGCCCAGCGCGTCGGGCAGCATCTGATCCAGGTGATGAGCGGTTTTCTGGAGCTCACCGACGACGGGCGCATTCAGCAGCTGCTCAAGCGCGCGGTGCATAAGGCGATTGATAAGGTCGATCTCAGCCAAACCAGCGCGGTCATGCTGGAGAGCATGACCAAAAATAACCGCCATCAGGTGCTGCTGGATGCGATCATCAACCGGCTGATCGACCTGATCCAGCGCGACAGCACCCGGGATTTTATCGCCGCGCAGATCGTCCACTGGCTGAAGACCGAGCACCCGAACAAATCAAAAATCCTACCGACCGAATGGCTGGGGGATCAAAGCGCCGAGCTGGTGTCGGACGCCGTGAACACCCTGCTGGATGACATCAGCCACGACCGTACTCACCAGATCCGTCAGGCGTTCGATCGCGCGGTAATGAAGTTTATCGACAACCTGAAAAACGATCCGCAGACCGCCGAAAAAGCGGAAAACATTAAACACTACCTGAAAAATGACGAGGCCTTTAACCGCTATCTGGGCGAGATGTGGACCGATCTGCGCCAGTGGCTGAAGACGGATATGCAGAGCGACGACTCGCGGGTGAAGCAGCGCCTTGCCAATGCCGGGCTGTGGTTCGGCGAAACGCTGATTGCCGACGCCAGCCTGCGCGCCTCGTTCAACGAGCACCTGGAACAGGCGGCGCACCGCGTGGCACCGGAGTTTGCCGCCTTCCTCACCCGCCACATTAGCGACACGGTAAAAGGCTGGGATGCGAAGGACATGTCCCAGCAAATTGAGCTGAACATCGGCAAGGATCTGCAGTTTATCCGCGTCAATGGCACGCTGGTGGGCGGCACCATCGGGCTGATTCTGTTCCTGCTGTCGCAACTCCCTGCCTTCCTGCAGGCATAAAAAAACGGGGCATCATGCCCCGTTTTCCGTTAGCCCGCGGGTTGCGGTTCAGGGGCATCGCGCCCACGTTCCCGCTCGCGCATCACCTCGGCTTCGAAGAATTCCTTCACCACCGTCACCGACAGACCAATCACAATCTGCAGGTTATTGCCGCTGCGGATTGTCCCCAGCGCACCGGCAGCTTTTAGCGCCTGATCGTCCAGCACCCGGGACGGATCGTTCACCACCAGCCGCAGACGGGTCTGGCAGTTGCTGATCACATCCACGTTATCCGCACCGCCGACGCAGTTCAGGATGGCGATCGCTTTCTCGCGATCCGGCTGGACGCCCGCCGCTTTTTTATCCCGATAATCCTGCTTCGAATACAGACGCACCTCGGCTTCATCCGGATTGCGCCCCGGGGTCATGATGTTGTAGCGCAGGATCACGAAGCGGAAGACAAAGAAGTTGATCGCCGCAAAGGTCAGACCGATCGCAATGTGGATCCAGATCAGGTTGGCGTGGTTCTGCGCGTAAAACACCCAGTTAAAGAGGATCATGTCGTTCAGGCCGCCGCCCATGAAGCCGACCACCCCCGCCATATATAGCACCATACAGAGTACCGCCCCCACCAGCGCGTTCAGGGCAAACAGCAGCGGTGAAATAAACAGATAGGTAAACTCGATAGGTTCGGTGATCCCCACGGTGACCGCGGTGATGATCGCCGGGAAAATCAGCGCCGCCACTTTACGCTTCTGATCTTTATGCGCGGTGGAGTACATCGCCAGCCCCGCCCCGATGGAGCAGAACACGCAGATATTACCTTCCAGGCTATAGCCGCCCGCCGGGAACTGCTCTTTCAGCGGGATTGGCGAGGCGGCAAACTGCGCCACATGCTCAATCCAGTAGGTGTACAGTCCGCCATCCACCACCGCAGGGCCAAAATAGAACGGGAAGTAGACGAAGCGGTGCAGGCCCGTCGGCACCAGGAAGTGGTTAATGAAGGTGAAAATCCCCATCCCCGGCACGCCCGCGCCAATGTAGAAGGTCTGCATGGCGTTAATGCCCAGCTGCACTTTCGGCCACAGCAGGCAGGTGAGCCACGCCAGCGGCAGCATCAGGAAGAAGGCGATGATAAACACCAGCGCCATCCCCTGGAAGATGGACAGGTAATCGTGCAGTTTCTTCTCGAAGAAGCGGTTGTGGATCCAGGTGACGATCCCCCCCACCAGCAGGGAGAAGACAATGCTGGTATCCAGGGTTTTGATGCCGCCGATCATCGTCAGGCCGCTCTCTTTGCCAATCTCCTGGCTAAAGTCGACGCCGAAATCTGGCCCCCAGAAGGTCAGAATACTGCTGGTGAAGTAGTTAAAGGCTATATAGGCGAAAAAGGCCACCAGCGCCGCGCGCGCCTGGGCCGATCGCGCCAGCCCGATCGGCAATGCCATGCAGAACAGCAGCGGGAAGTTGCGGAATATGGTCCAGCCGCCGGACTTCAGGATGGTCATTACCTTATAAAAGTTAGACTCCGGACTGGCCAGCGATCCCATGATCTCCGGCATGGTCAGAATATTGGTGACGGCCAGCAGCAAACCGGTAAACGGCAGGAAGGCTATTGGCACCGCCATCGCACCGCCAAACGTCTGGAAGGCGCCCATGAGGTTGAGTTTTTTCACTTATTATTATCTCCGCTATCATCGTTCAGAAAGGATCACGTCACTGCGTTGTACCCAGCCAGTTACCCTGCTCCACCTCCAGCAGGAGCAGCATGGTTAACGCCTGAGCGTAAGGAACAGGGGCCATGGCGATATCGCAGTAATACTGAATATCCCAGCCCAGCATGGTGCCGCGCGACGCTTCAAGGACAATGCCCCCGTCGTCGATCCGCGCCAGCACAGCGTCAAACGCCCGCAGCGCATGTGCAGCCACGTCGTCATCAAGAATGCCCATCCGCACGCCACGCAGCATGCCCCAGGCGATCCCCGCCGTGGCAGACGACTCCTGCGGCGAGAGCGGATCGTCGAGCACGGTGTGCCACATGCCGTTGTCGGCCTGACACGCGCACAGGGTGCGAACCTGACGAGCAACCACCTGCGACAGATAGCGGCGGATCCCCGCATCCAGGTGCTCACCCATCAGTTCAATAAACTCAGGAATAGCAACCGTGACCCACGCGTTGCCGCGCGCCCAGAACGCCCCCGCAAAGTGGTGCTTATCCACAAACGTCCAGCCGTGATACCAGAGCCCGCTGGCCGGATCGCTTAAGTAGCGGGTATGCAGCAAGAACTGATATCCCGCCTCATCAATCAGATCCCGGCGCTTAAGCACAATCCCCGCCACGCCGAGGAACAGGCAGGTCATAAACAGGGTGTCATCCCACAGCTGACCGGTGTTAGGCTGCTCTTTCACCACGTGCTGAAAACCGCCCTCTTCGGTTCTGGGCAGGTCTTGCAGCAGCGCGTCGGCCCAGTCGTTGACCGTCGCCAGCAGGTCCGAGCGCTGATGGTGCCCGGCGACCAGCGCCAGAGCGATCATCGGCGCGGTGGTGTTGATCTGAATTTCCGGCAGCCCTTTGGCGATCTGCTGCTCATACCATTCGAGGATCGACTGCTGCAGGGCCGCATCCTGGCGAAACTGCGCATAGCGCCAGAAGCCGTACAACCCCACGCCAATCTCCCACTCCCACTCTTCAAAGTGGATCGCAAATCCGTCGCCTGTGCCGACCTCGTTCAGGTTCTTCAGACGGCAAAAGCCCCGCACCACGCGATCCAGCGTGCTCATTGTCTCTTCCCTGATCATCCCTTCACTCCTGTGTGTTCCACCCGCAGTTCGCCGTCTTTCAGCGCCGGGAACGGGTGGTGGGTCCCGGCCATATCGATTGCCATCTCGTCGCCCGACGCGGCATCTCTCACCCAGGCCTTCTGCCGGGCCGGATCAAGATGGAAGGTCAGCGCCGCGATGCGGGTACAGAAGGCAGCGAAGGCCGCGTCATCGCCCTGCCCGGCGTCGAGATACCACGCCACCTGACGCCCCATCGCCCGGCACTCGCTTCCGGCGGTTAAGCCTTGCGTTATCGCCTGCGGCGGTGCAGTGCAAAGCACCGCCGCAAAGGCGTGACCGGCGCGCACAATCCGCCCGGCCTCCAGAGGAATGACACAGTCGAAAGCTTCAACGGGGAGATGAAGATGGGTCCACGGCAGGGGGTCGCCCGCAATGTCCCACAGCAGCATGGCGCGATTTTCGGCCTGCACCACGCGGGGCATCACGGCGTTTCCGGCCCAGAATGAGGGGCGTTTTTCCCCACCCGGCTCCGCTTCGCCAGGATGGTTAATCCAGATTTTGGCGTCAAAACGCGAGGCAAACTGCAGATCGACCAGGTGCTGTTGATGGCCCGCCTCGCCGGTGTGGTGATCGACGCAGGAGGACAAACTCACCCCTGGCGCTTTCCACACCACGATGTTGCCGCCGCCGCAGCGGTACCAGGCCGACAGCGCCCCGTGGGTGAGATGCGCAGACTGCGCCGCCTGTGCAGGCGGGACGTAATCGCTGGCGCAAAACAGCGGCAGCGACGCACATTTACGGTTATAGCCGCCCTGGCCCCAGGCCACGGTGCCGTAGGCAGACAGCTCGGTCAGACTGCCGGCCAGCAGCTCTTTTTCATACACCCGGCCCATGGTGCCCGCCGCCACGCCGTGCTGATAGTGCAGCGCGCTTTGCAGCATCAGGCGGTCGATCAGCCCGCGCGCCCTCTCGCGGATAACCGCGTCTTCCGCCATCTGATACAGAGCGAACAGGCCGATGTAATCCACCGGGTAATAGGGGGCGGAGTTCCACTCGACAAAGCCGTGAACCTCGATAGCGTCGAACCACTGCATCAGGCGCGCGTGCGCGATGTTCTGCTGCTCACGCCCGCTGCGCCCGGAGGCGATAAAACGCTCCTCCGGGAAAAACTGCCCGGCCAGGTACTGGGCGGTGTGGAAGCACAGGGCGTGGTTTTCACTCCAGAACCACATCACGTCGCAGCCCGGCTCGTCCAGCCAGTAGCGATAGCCCAGCAGGGTTGATTTCACCCGCCGCCACAGGGTCGGCGGGAAATGCTCCCCCTGGTGATAGCGCCAGATCCACAGCAGCGGCACCAGCGAAAAGTCAGAGCAGTCTTCCCGGGCGCTGATGCGTTTCAGGGTGGTTTGCAGTAAGCGCTCGCACGCCGGGCCAGTATCGCCCAGATGCAGCATCGCCAGCAGGCGCCCGGTACGGTCCATGCCGTGCCGGGCGGTATAACGCAACGCTTCCTGCTTGCGCCCGGCCAGCGTATCGGCGCTCGCCTTAACCGGCGCATCCGGCATGACGTTAACGCCCAGGTAACGGGTCAGCGTTATTCCGGCCCGGGTCAGGGTCAGGCGCAGCTGGTAGTGCGCTTCGCCCGTTTCCGGCGGCAACGGCAGCGACAGCGCCGTAGTACCGGCCTCCACCGCGCCAAAATCAAGCTGCAGGGCCGTGAAATTATCGTTGCCCATGCCGTGCAGTTCTCCCCCGCAGACGAGACCGTCCGGCGCAGGTTCATTGCAGCGCACCCGCACGGTATGGTTGAACGCGGCGAGTTCCGGGCGCAGGCCGCCCGCAAACTGGTTCAGGATATTAACCGCCGTCCCGTCAACGTCCGGCAAGGCGACACCCAGCGCAGGCGTATCCAGATAGATCATCTGCAGAGCAAAGAGGGTGTCGCGTTCAAACAGTTCGTCCAGATGGATCAGCAGGCGGTTCTGTCCGGCATTGAGCGGCAGTTTGACCTCGATCGGCTGCATCTGATTGCGGGTAAACGGCGTAAAGCAGACGATCGGCTGGCCCTGATTCCAGATCCGCACCCCGCCGCAGGTGGCAAGCCGAAAGCGAAATTCGCCCGCGTCAGGGGCATAAAGATCGACCGTCAGCCAGCGCTGAACGTGGAAGGCGACGTGGCGAAAGTCAGAGAAAGAGACGGTATCGCTCTCGCCCGTGAAGGTGACGTCATGGCAGGGCAAAGCCTGAAGGGGATCAACGGCACGCCGGGCGTGGGTCTCGCGAAACACCCGACGGCAAAAGGACGCCTCCTTCGGCCCAGCGCCGTTGCGAAAGTGGTAATCGATCGCCGGATCCGTCGCTTCACCGGTATAGAACTCGGCAAACCGCTCCGCTTTTGCCGCTGAAAACAGAAAACGCGTCAGCGCGTCGCCCTGTGATAACTGCCAGTCACCCTGTGACATAGTTTCCTCTTCTTGCGTGGAACTAATACATTGCGGCGATATCATCAGCGGGTTTGATAGATGTGGCGAGTAGCCATTTTTAGGGATAAGTGGGAATTGCCCGGCGACTCACAAACCGCCAGCGCAGGCAGGGTGCGGCGTGACGGGCATCACATTGCGCCTGTTGGGAATCCGTCAGGATGTGACGCAGATCACCTGGCGACTGGCGGGCAAAAAAATAGCGTGAGCGGCATCACGCTATACGGGTCATGCGGAGCGAATTAGCCTTTCAGGGTTTTCAGCTCATCGCTCAGGCTGTCCGCCAGGGCGCGGACGCGCGAGGGATCGAATAACACATGCAGGCCGGGTGAGGCATCCACGTGCTTCGCGCAGTAGTCTTCCATTTCGGCGGCGCTGCGATACAGCTCCTGAATGTTAATCTGGCAAATCTCGCGCATGCTCCAGCTGTTCTCCACTTCCCGGGCAAAACGCAGGGTGAAAAACGCTTTCTGCGCGTGCAGGAAAAGATGGCAGTACAGGGCAAACCCCTGCCACTCCTCGAGCCAGCGCTGGTGCAGGGCATGCGGGAAGTCGGCGGTTCGGGCAAACACCAGCGCCTCTTCGCGCAGGGCCGATGAGGCTTCGCGGGCCTCGTCTTTCTCTTTCGCAATCCGCGACAGGCAGGCGGCAGAGGTCTCTACGTCGCTGGCGTTGAAGAAGATATCCCGCTCGGAACCGGGGAGCCAGTGGGTGCGGTTTAGCTGTCCGTACAGGCTCCATACCGCCTGGCCGTAGCTTTCCGGTACCTGGCTGTGGCGGTGGAACACGTGATCGCGCACGTATATCGCGCTGTACAGCACCTGGCCGGCCTGCTCCAGCAGCGCGCTAAAGCGGGCAAAGACCTCCGGCTCCGGGTGCCAGCCGTAGCATTCATCCAGCCAGTACATCAGCAGCTGCGCCTGGGAAAGGTGCACTCCATCGCTGGCCAGCATCCGGCTGCAGGCCAGCAAATTGCACTCGCTGAGGGTGCCCATGATCCAGTGGTTATCCACCCCTTCCCAGCTGGTTTTGCATACCGCCCCGCGGATCGCCGGATTGCTGCGACACCACAGCAGCCGCCCCTGCAGCTCATCAATGCGCGGGAACGGGAAAATGCCCCAGCCCACCTCTTCGCCCACCAGATCGATATCGGCCCACACTTCACGCTCCTGAACCGCCAGCAGCGCCGGATTGTTCGGGAATGAGGGCCAGAAGCGCTCCGGGGTCAGCTTAATCGAGACGCTGACGCTTTCAGGCAGCGGGCGAATGGCCTCCAGCACGTTGCCCAGATCGTGATTCCCGGCCGGGAACACGCGCAGCACCAGGTGTTTATTCTCGTTTTGCATCGCGCGAGACAGGGCGTTAAAGCAGCGGCTGTAGAGCGTCAGGCTGCGTTCATCCCGGGGGGAGAAACTCATCGCATCGGCGGGGGACAGCTCCCAGTTCGGGCGCGAAATGGGCAGCAGGCCGTCGGTATTGGAAATGGCGATCAGCAGCCCGCTCAGCGCCGGAATGCGCTGGCAAATCAGCGACACCTTGGCGGCAAGATAGCCGCACCAGAAATCGACGTCGAAGCGGACTCCCTGCTCCGGTTCAAACAGGTGCGGGTGCGCCAGCAGCAGGTCGGTCGGGAAGTTAAACTCCTTCGCCTGCAGGTAAAAACGCAGCCCTTTTTGCTGGCACAACGCCCCCAACCGGTTGAGGTAAACGCAACGGGCGCGCTGCTGGCTGGAGAGGCGGTCGTTATAGTGGTGCGGCGTATAGCCTTTGGGCGAAACCAGCATGTCGAACAGTGCGACCTGCCCGACAATCACGGTGTTAAAGTCATGCGCGACGGCGTATTCCACCAGCTCACAGGCCTTGTCCCAGTTCCAGTAAGCCTGATTATTTAACTCCAGCGCCCGCGTCTGCCACATTCCCTTTATCCTTGTCATCGCCCAATTTAACGAGCGACAGTGATATCACAGAATGCAGAAAATGTGTGCGTTACTGTTCGCGAATGACGTAGCGCGTCGGGGCAAAGCAGTTGAGGATCAGGTGCATCACAAACACCAGCGTCAGGGTCGCCACCAGCGCTACCGTCACCGAGACGATGCGGTAGAGATCGCTGAAAATCAGGTCCCCGTCCGGGTGCATATTCTGGCCGAACATGATCCCGATGGTGGTAATACTGGCGAACCCGACCCCGGCTCCGACCTTCTCCATGACGTGCAGCCGGGCGCCAAACGCCAGCCCGAGGCCAATCAGCGGCATCATCAGCAGCATGTGACTGCTGTGATTGTACAGCACCATTTGCACCAGCAGGATGTACAGGCAGCCGATCACCACCCCGACCACGCGCCACAGAGAACTCAGCACCGCCCCGCGATAATGCATCGGAAAGAGGATCAGGATCCCGGCCATCAGCGCCGACAGGGAATCACTGAGATCGCTTATCTGGAACACCACAAAAATCACCGTCGCCACCGTACCGGAGAGCAGCGACTCATGGCGCACGCGGGCGGCGTCTTTCTCCAGCCTCGGCGGGGGCTTGCGCGGCTCCACGTCCGGCAGCAGATAGTGCATCAGCGCGCTCAGGCACACCGCCATCACGCTGGCTTCGATGTTCGAAAACAGCAGCGTGTGCCAGTTAGTGGTGGGGTAACTCATAAAGTTGAGCATCGTGCTCTGGCACACCACCCCCATTGAGCCAAACAGGAACAGCGGCCCCTGGCTCATAAAGCGAAACCGGATCACATACAGGCCGAACACCACCAGGGTCATGATCAGCGGCCACTGCGCCAGATAGCCGATAATAAACACCATTTCGACGCAGTTCAGCGCCGAACTGAACACGAACTGCTTAGCAACGTGGCGATTAAACACCGGCACCAGTGACAGGAGCATGATCGGGTAGATGACAAAAAAGACGCCGTAGCTGGTGTTGTAAAACGTCGACACGCTCAGGGCGATCATCCCGGCAAACACGATACGCAACGTCTGGCGAAAATCGTTAGCCGTATAGACGATATTGCCGTGCGGGGTAAAGACCCGCGCGAGAGTATTAATAGACATGATCAGTACACATAGTGCAGCAGGCTGACGAGGTGGATCTGCATCCCGGAGAAGAACCGGGCAAACGGACCTTCGCTGTTATACAGCTGCACGGTGGCGCGTGCGCCGGTTGGGAGCTGCTTCGGCAGCGGCTCGTCGAGCGCCACGTGTATGCGCATCCGCTGCGCATCCCGCACCCAGCGGTTAGAGCTTTCCGGTTCAGACAGCTCGCCGTTTACTGCCTCCTGCCCCGCCAGAATACCGGCATCGCTGCTGGTGACGTGGGCGCGGAACACGTGTCCCGGGAAGGCATCAAACACCACCGCGGCATCAGTGCCCTGGCGGGTGTGGCGCAGGCTCTTTTCGCGGAAGTCGGCGACGATATCGCTCTGGTTATTCACCAGCGCCAGCGACGCGGTGCCGGAGGTGGCATAAAACCCTGGGCTTAACTGCACGTTGCTGACCGTGCCGTCCGCCTCGGCATACACTTTCGTCCAGCCGAGATTCAGCTCCGCTTCGTCCAGCGCATTGCGGTACTTCTGCAGGGTCACGTTGTGGGTTTCGTCGCGCTGGCCGCGCTCAATGCGCAGCTGGTGGATGTTGGCATCCAGATTCGCCACCGACTGCTCGCTGCTCTGCCAGGTGGTGCGCACTTTATCCAGATCCGCCTGCGAGACGTTCTGCAGGGTGCTCAATTTCTGGTAACGGTCAAAGGTGACTTTATCGTTGCGGGCGGTGAGCTGGGCGGTCTTCAGGCTGGCCTGGGCGGCCGCAATCTGGGCGTCGAGCTGCTGGTTGGAGAGCCGCGCCTGCTCCAGCGCAATCTGCGCCGCTTCGACTTTGTTGCGATACGGCGTCGGGTCGAGCTCAAACAGCAGATCGCCCCTCTTCACCTGGCTGTTGTTGTGCACATGCACCGCCGCCACATAGCCGGACACGCGCGCCGAAACGGGCGTCACCACGCGCATCACCGTGGAGTCCGGCGTCAGGGGGATCCAAATGTCAGCGACGATAAAATAGACAAACATCAGCAGGAAAGAGGCAATACTCACCCTTACCCAGCGGGCAAACTTTTGTTCAGGGGTCATGATTATGGGGTCTTGTTATCTTCTTCGCGGATTGTCCGCAAGTTGCAGGCGATTTGATTCAAGGTGGCGCTGAAAATCTCGAGATGCGCCGGGGCGATATTCTGCGATACGCGCTCCTGGAACGTTTCGATAACCTGGGTCAGCGTTTTCAGCACCGCGTTACCTTCGGGCGTGAGCGTTAACAGCCGGATGCGCTTGTCATAAGGCGATGTGGTGCGCAGCAGATAGCCCTGATTTTCCAGCTGTGCGAGGGTGCGCATCAGCGGCGGCAGTTCAATGCCCTGCACCTCCGCCAGTTCGCTCACCGAGACGTTATCTCCCAGCTGTTTGAGCTGCATCATCACCGTCCAGCTCGACTGGGTTAACCCGGTCTCGAGAATGGCGTCGTCAATCACCGCACGCCACTGGCGCACAATCATTGCCATGCGCATCCCCATTGGGCGACGGCAGAACAGCTCGTTTTCATTATTCATGGGGGAAACCTCGCTTCACACCCTGAGAAGATAATAGTTATCAGGGTAAGTATCAAGAAACAAGGTGGTAAAGAGCAGGAATTGCGAAATGAAGGAAAACACTCGTGGTGCTTTTGTCGCCCGACAGCCTGCGCCGCCGGGCATGGTGCGATGTTACTCCAGGTTCGCCTTGTTCAGACCGTAGGCAGCATCCAGTGAACCTGGGGCCATGCGGGAGGTAATGCCTAAACGGTTCCAGGCGTTGATCGCCACAACCACGAAGTTCAGCTCGGCAATCTCAGTCTCGGAAAAATGTTCCGCCACGCAGCGGTACACTTCATCACTGACCCCTTCGGCGGTGATGTGGGTCAGCGCTTCGGCGAAGGTCAGCGCAGCGCGCTCGCGGGCGCTGAACAGCGGCGACTCACGCCATACCGACAGGTGATAAATACGCAGCTCGCGCTCGCCGGCGATTTTCGCCTCTTTGGCGTGCATATCCAGGCAGAATGTACAGCCGTTCAGCTGGGATACGCGAATGTCGATCAGGTGCTTCAGACCCGGCTCGATGGACGTTTTGCCGATAGCCATACTCAGGTCGGACAGCGATTTAACCAGGGCCGGAGTGATTTTGTGATGGTTTACGCGGGTGCTCATTGTCTTTCCTCTTTGGTGCGTCAGGGATGTTGCGATGGGTGTAAACTACCCGAGTAATGACATAGTAAAAAGACACAAAAACACCTAAACGAGGTAGGACATGAAACCGGGTTATCACGCGATTTATTCCCGCTACCGGGACAACATCACCCGCGGCGTACTGAAACCCGGCGATAAAGTGCCTGCCATTCGCGTGCTGGCGGAAGAGCTGAAGGTGGCGCGCAAAACCGTCGAAACGGCGTATGCCATTCTCACCGGCGAGGGCTATCTGGTGAGCCAGGGGGCGCGCGGCACGCGGGTAAACCCGGATTTAAACCTCTCCGTTATCCAGGCCCCTGCGGCCGATCAGGTTACGGGCCAGCTTCCGCTCACGCTTGCCAGCCAGCGTGAACAGTCGGGCTTTTTGCGCCCCGGTATTCCGGCGCTGGACAGCTTCCCGTATAAGAAGTGGCTGTTGCTGGCGGGTCAGGCGGTGCGCGCCATGCGTCAGGAGGAGATGCTCAACCCACCGGTGATGGGCTGGGCTCCCCTGCGTCAGGCAATTGCCAGCTACCTGAACATCTCGCGCGGGTTGTCGTGTCATGCCGACCAGGTGCTGATCACCAGCGGTTACAGCGGCAGCCTGCGCCTGATCCTCGATACGCTCGCCACCCACAAAGATAAAGTGGTGTTTGAAGATCCGGGCTATTTTATGGGCCAGCAGCTGCTGCGCCGGATCGTGACCCGCCTGCACACCGTGCCGGTGGACCGCGCGGGAATCGACACCGACTATCTGCTGCACCACCACGCCGACGCCCGCTTTGCCATTGTCACCCCGTCGCACCAGAGTCCGCTGGCGGTCACGCTGTCGCTGCCGCGCAGGCAGCAGTTGCTCGACTGGGCCGGACAAAACGAGGCGTGGATCATCGAAGACGACTACGACGGCGAGTTTCACTACACCCGCAAGGTGCTGCCATCGCTGAAAAGCCTCGATCGTCACGATCGGGTGATCTACATGGGGACCTTCAGCAAAACCGTGATGCCGTCGCTGCGCCTGGGCTATGTGGTGATGCCCGCCAGCACCGTGTCGGCATTTACCGACTGCGCCGACATGCTGGCCAGCGGCCAGCCGGTGCTGACGCAGAAGATCCTCACCGCCTTTCTCAACGACGGGCATTTCTTCCGTCATCTGAAAAAGATGCGCGCCCTGTATCAACAGCGACGCGACTGGATGATTGCCGCTCTGCACGCGGTCTACGGGGACCGATTTTTCACCGAGCAAAACGATGGCGGGATGCACATCGTGGCGTTTCTTACCCGGGGCAGCTGCGACCGGGAGATCGCCCACTGCTGGCAACAGCAGCAATTGCAGGTGAACGCGCTATCGGCCTGGTACAGCGGCTCGGGCAAGCGCTACGGCCTGGTGATGGGGTACAACAATGTACGCAGCTATGATGAGGCGGTTGCGCTGCTCACCCGCCCGAAGGCAAAAACCTGCGAGCTTCTTGCCTGACCATCAACAGATTTAGCCTTACAGATATCATGGTGATAGGATTGGCTAACCCAAAAAAGCCAAAAAGCGAAGGAAATAAGATGCGCCAGAGAGTCATCGTGTGCCCTGTAATACAAAATGAAGGCGAGTATTTACTGTGTAAAATGGCTGCCGATCGTGGCGTTTTCCCGGGACAGTGGGCGCTGTCAGGCGGGGGAATGGAACCGGGTGAGTCGATGGAAACTGCGCTCAGGCGCGAAATCCGGGAAGAGCTAGGCGAGGAACTGGACATTACAGAGATTAAGCCATGGGCTTTTCGGGATGACACCCGGATTAAAACCTATCCGGATGGCACCACCGAAGAGATCTACATGATTTATCTTATCTTTGACTGCATCAGCGCTAACCGGGATATAACCTTTAACGAGGAGTTTCAGGCGATCGCCTGGGTGTCGCCTGAGTCGTTAAAAGAGATGGATTTGAACGAAGCGACCCGGATTACGTTTGCCCAGAAAGGGCTCCTTTAGCCGTTCGCCGGGTGGCTGTTGCGCCCTACCCGGCCTACAAAACCCTTCGCGATACCTTACACATCAAATCGTGACAACCCGACATCCTTGAGCTGCTCATCGCTCATGCGGCTCAGAATGCGGCGCGTACGGTTGATGCGATACCACTTTTTCACGGCGCGTCCGGTCCATATAAACAGGGCAAACGGGCGTCTGGCGCGGTTCTCGTTAAATTCCATGATGCTCTCCTCATCGTCTCAATGCGGTTATCATCATGGAAATCGGGGTCGACAATACAGATTCAAAAACAACTTTTGTTTAACATACAGATCCGCTAAAACAGTATCTGAATGCCGTTTATCGCCGGCATCTGTACTGGTTATTCGATCTGTATGGTGAAAACAAAGGATACAGCATGACGCGCTATCAACATCTGGCCAATCTCCTGGCACAACGTATCGAACAAGGGCTGTATCGCAGCGGGGAACGTTTACCCTCGGTGCGTACCCTGAGTCAGGAACATGGCGTCAGTATCAGCACCATCCAGCAGGCCTATCAGATCCTCGAAAACTTACAGCTGATCGTTCCCCAGCCGCGCTCGGGCTATTTTGTCTCTTCGCGCAGGGCGCAGCCGCCCGTTCCGGCAATGACCCGCCCGGTGCAGCGTCCGGTGGAGGTGACCCAGTGGGATGAGGTGATGATGCTCCTCGATGCCCGCGCCGATAAAGAGATGATCTCCTTTGGCGGCGGGTCGCCGGATCTTAACCAGCCGAGCCTGAAACCCCTGTGGCGCGAGATGAGCCGCATCGCCCAGCACAATCCCGGCGAGATGCTGAGCTACGACGTGCTGGAAGGACGGCTTGAACTGCGCGAGCAGATTGCCCGCCTGATGCTGGACGGCGGCTCGACGGTGGCGGCCAATGAGATTGTGATCACCAACGGCTGTCACGGCGCGCTGTCGCTGGCGCTGCTGTCGGTGTGCCAGCCGGGGGATATCGTGGCGGTTGAATCGCCGTCGTTTCACGGCACCATGCAGATGCTGCGCGGGTTTAACATCAAAGCCATTGAAATCCCGACCGATCCGCAAACCGGGATCAGCATCGAAGCGCTGGAGCTGGCACTGGAACAGTGGCCAATTAAAGCCGTGATCCTGGTGCCCAACTGCAATAACCCGCTCGGGTTTATCATGCCGGAAGCGCGGAAACGTCAGGTGCTGGCGCTGGCCCAGCGACACGATATCGTCATCGTCGAGGATGATATTTACGGCGAGCTGGCGGCAGAGTATCCGCGCCCGCGCACCATTCACTCGTTTGATATCGACGGGCGCGTGCTGCTGTGCAGTTCGTTTACCAAAACTGTGGCACCGGGGCTGCGCGTGGGCTGGATTGTGCCGGGGCGCTATTACGACCGGGTGATGCACATGAAATATGCCGCAGGCGGGTTTAACGTGCCGGGCACCCAGATGGCGGTAGCGGCGTTTATCCGCAACGGGCATTACCATCGCCACGTGCGCAGGATGCGCCAGATTTATCAGCTGAATATGGAACGCTACACCTGCTGGGTGCGGCAGTATTTCCCGGTGGAGATTTGCGTCACACGTCCGCAGGGCAGCTTTTTGCTGTGGGTAGAGTTACCGGAGCAGGTGGATATGGTGTGCGTCAGCAAGCAGCTGTGCCAGCTGAAGATTCAGGCGGCGGCCGGATCGCTGTTTTCGGCTTCGGGTAAGTATCGCAACTGTTTACGCATTAACGTCGCTCTACCGCCCAACGAGAAGAATCGCGAGGCGTTGAAGAAGATGGGAGAGGCGATTCATATTGCGATGGAGGAGTAGTGCGGTCTGTTCCCCTCACCCTAACCCTCTCCCCATAGGGGAGAGGGAAATAACATTCACATCAGAACTTCCACGACACGCTGCCGACAATGCTGCGCTCGGCACCAAAGTAGCAGTACGACAGTGAGTTACAGGCCGCCACGTAGCTTTCATCCGTCAGGTTGTTGACGTTCAGCTGGGCACTCACCCCCGTCAGCCCCACCTTCGACAGGTCATAACCCACCGCCAGATCCACCAGCGTATACGACGGTAGCGTGTGGGTGTTCAGACGATCGCTGGTCACGCCGTTGACGTAACGCACGCCGGATCCCACCGTCAGACCGTCGAGCGGACCGGTTTTGACGTCATAGCTCAGCCAGGTGCTGGCCATATTGCGCGGGGCATACACCGCGCGTTTGCCCTGCTCCTCCGGGCTGCTCTTCTTATAGCGGATATCGGTGTAGGTATAGGCCGCCTGCACGCGCAGGCTGTCGGTCAGTTGCCCTACCGCTTCCAGCTCCACCCCTTCAGATTCAATTTCACCGATGGAACGGTACGGATCGGTCGGCTCCTCTTTGGTGGCGATGTTGGTCTGGTTGATGCGGAACACCGAGGCGCTGAACTGGCTGTTCATCCCTTCCGGCTCATACTTCACGCCCGCTTCCCACTGCTTGCCTTCCATCGGATCCAGCAGATCGCCGTTGGCATCGGCAAAGCTGGTCGGGGTAAAGGCGGTGGAGTAGCTGATGTACGGCGCGATCCCGCTGTCGAACAGGTACAACAGCGCCGCGCGGCTGCTGAAGTTGTTCTTATCCAGATCGCTGCGGGAATGATTCAGCTTGTCGATGTTCGAGACGCTCACCTGGTCGTAACGTCCGCCCAGCGTCAGACGCCAGCGGTCCAGCGAGAGCTGATCCTGCAGGTAGTAGCCGGTCTGACGCAGCTTGTGCTTCTCCTGGCTGTACATGGTGATGTAATCCGGCTGCGCGCCGTACACCGGGTTGAAGGCATTGATCGGCGGGAAGCCGCCGTAGTAGCCGGTGGTGTCGTTACTGCGATCCTGATAATCGAGGCCAATCAGCACCCGGTGATTCACCGCCCCGGTGTCGAAGCTGCCGTCGATCTGGTTATCGAGGGTGATGGCGTCCATCTTCTCGTCAGAGCCGGAATAGCCGCGGTTAAGCTCGGTGGCGTTCAGCCAGCCTGCGGCATACACCTGATTCAGCTCCACGTCGGTGTGCAGATAGCGCAGCTTCTGACGCACCGCCCAGCCGCTGTCGAACTGGTGCTCAATGTTGTAGCCGACCATGTTCTCGCGACGATCGTACTTGTCGTAATCGTCCTCGCCTTCGAAGAAGGTGTCAGAGATGCGCTGCCCGTCGTGCGGGACCACCGTGCCGTCGTACGGCAGGCCGGAGTGGCTGCCGCCCTCGGGATCGCGGTGCAGATAGGCCATCAGATCGAGGCGCGTGTTATCGGTGATGCGCCAGGTCAGGCTCGGCATCAGGGCGTAACGCTCCTCTTTCAGGGGATCGAACTGGGAATCCGCATAGCGGGTCATGCCGCTGAGGCGGGCCGCTACGCGGTCGTTATCGTCCAGCGGGCCAGTAAAGTCGAACATTGCCCCGCGCTGCTCGTTATTCCCGGCGAACAGTTTGATTTCACCGCCCGCATCGAACGACGGTTTACGCGAGGTGAGCGCCACAATTCCGCCCGGTGACGAGCGGCCATACAGCACCGAGGCCGGGCCGCGCACCACTTCGATATTGTCGAGGAACCAGGGATCGACCACCAGCGAGCTGTGGGAATTGGTGTCGCCCATCATCTTCAGGCCGTCGAGATAGACGTTGTCCAGACTGCCGTCGGAGAAGCCGCGCAGCACGATGTAGTCAAAGCGGTTAGAGGCGCCAATCTGGTTGCTGTAGACGCCGGGGGTATAGCTCACCGCCTGACGCACGCTGGTGGCACCCTGCTCTTCGAACTGCTCGCGGGTGACAATCGACACCGCCTGCGGGGTCTCGATATCCGGCGTCGCCAGCTTGGTGGCCCCGCTCTGCATCTGCGAGGTGACCACCACGGTCTCCGTTTTCGGCGTATCCTGCGCCAGTACCGGGAAAGCGACGCTCCCGGTAACCCATCCCACCAGCAGTGCCAGCCGCGATTTAGCGAACATGAAAATCTCCAAAGGCATTTCTAATTGTTAATAAGAATTATTACCTTTTTCATTTCGAAGTTAGCTATGCGCACCGCCAGAGTACGTATGCGCAATGCCAAACCGCACGCAGGGAGTTGGCGATCGGGGAGAAAGGGGGTTAGCGCCCGGAACGAACCGCGCCGGGACAGACGCCATAGCGACGGCGAAACGCGGTGGCAAAATTGGTGGCGTGCTGATAGCCCGACATCCAGGCGGCCTGCTGAACGCTGTGACCTTCCAGCAGGTAGCGGCGCGCCAGTCCGAGACGGCAGTCGCGCAGGTAGTCGAACACCGTGCAGCCGTAGGTCTGGCGGAACTTACTGCGCAGGCTGCTGGGGCTCATCGCCGCCTGGGCGGCAAGCTGGCCGAGGGTGTATTCCTGCTCCGGGGCCTGTTCCAGCAGGTGGCGGATCTGCTCCAGCCGGGCCTGCTCGCTGCCTGACGCACGCCCCAGCGCCGCCCCCTGCTGCTCGCGCAGGTGCAGACCGTGGCCGAGCAGCTGGTACATTACCCCTTCCAGCAGCAGCTGGCGCGACAGGCTGCTGCGCTCGCGCTGCCGGGCGTGTTGAATACCGGCCAGCACGAAGTCCGGCACCTGCCAGACAAAGGTCGGGGCCTTGAGGCTTTCCCACTGTTCCAGCAGCGAGGCGAGCAGACTTTCCCGGCGGGTATCGTTGGGGTAGACGCCAAAAGAGAGGGTGCGCAAGGCGATATCCGCATCATGACGGGCTGACATTGCCTGCTGCTCGCTCAGCCTGGCGCTGAAGGCCATCCCGGGGCGCACAGAATACACTTCGCCGCTCAGGGTCAGGGTTACGCAGCCTTCCAGCACCACCAGCACATACAGCGGGCTGCTGTGGCGGGAGGTGGTTTCGTAAGGTTGCAGGACGCGCACGTCGGAATGGGTTAATGAAATGCCGGACGGCAGGGTCATCTCTTCTACATCGCCGTGCAGCACGGGGCTGGTGGTGGCGCAGGCATCCGTCAGTAGCGGAAAGCGGTAGTCAATGCCGTAGCGCTCACCAAATACCTTGAAATCTGCGACGAAAAAGGTCTTTTTCGTCGCCGTGGCCGGATCGTGGAGCGTTGTGTTGGACATACCTGCGCCTGGGGGAAAGAGAATAAAAAGAAAACAGTATCACTCCTTCAACGCGGCGGCAATGCAGGCAAATTTAACCCTGGTTTTAACAATATTACGCTCCGGTACAATGCCAGAGCGTAAATATCACAACGTCGATATTTCGGCAATTAAACTTATTACCAGTCAGCTGTCGCCTCTTCATGATTTTTGTTCAGAATCACTTTATTACCGTCCACTTTGTCGACCCATTCCAGCGGTATAAAGTGGTGCTGCCCACCCGCTGCCGGATCGCTTTTCGCCAGCTTGATACGTAAGCCATCAAGATGGTCAACAACCCCTACGTGCGTACCGCAGCTCGCGACAACCTCAGCATGATCCTTGATTTCACTGTTATTTACCATTATCAATTCTCCTCAAAAGGTTATTTGGCTTGTCACACGAAATTAACTGTAGTCTAAAAAACGCGTATTAATCGCTTCATTAGCATTTCGAAACATTATTGATTTAACTGTATTTAAGGACTACCTGAAAATAATCAGACGGATAGCAATGAAGATATAAGAATAGGATGATTAATATTTTACCGTCGTTATTGTGCTGCATAATTACCTTCTCACACTCAACGTGGAGACATATATGGTAAGTGAAGATAATCGAACTGAAATATCCCTGGCTCTTGGCGAAGCGGTGTTAGAGGTCGTGCAAAAAGGCCAGGAAGTGTCGAGAGAGAATCTGGCACGGGCCATGGAAAGTAAAGCAGAGCGAGAGAGCGATGACGAGCGGCTTCTGGGTTACTGGAAAGCCTGTCATATGCTGGTGTAAAAGCGGCGGCGTGGGGCCGGTGCCCTGCGCCGCCTGTACCCTTATTCGTCGAAGAACCAGTAACCCTGGTTAATCAGCCCGGTCAGCTCTTCCACAAACGCCGGGTTTTGCAGCGCAGCGCCGAGTTCGGCCTGGCCCAGTTCCGTATAGCGGCATAGCGCATCGGCACCGTTAGCATCTGCCGTCTCGAGCTGTTCGCTGTTGATAAAGAAGCTGCCACCGATGTTCAGCACCCGCAGCCCGCTCAGACGGGTCAGCGTTTCGCCGCCCAGCAGCGCGTCGAGCACCTCTTCCGGGGCATATTCCGGCTCGGCAGGGGCGACATCCAGCTCGTGGCGCGGCGTGGAGATAAAGCTGCCAAACCATTTCTTAAAATCTTCCGGCTGGCTGATCATCTCGATCATCATCGTACGCAGACGATCCAGCTCGTACGCTTCTACGCGACCGGAATGCTCACGGCAGGTCAGATCCGGATCGCTGTAGTGCTCGCTCCCGAGATCGTTTTCCAGCGCGTAGTCGGCAAAGCTACTGATCAGATCCCGGCCGTTCGGCCCACGGAAGCCCACGGAGTAGTTCAGCGCCGTTTCGTGAGTAAAGCCGTCATGCGGGAATCCAGGCGGAATATACAGGATATCGCCCGGAGCCAGATCTTCATCGATGATCGGCTCAAACGGATCGACGTGCAGCAGCGCCGGATGCGGACAAAACTGACGCATCGGCAGCTTGTCACCCACGCGCCAGCGACGGCTGCCCATCCCCTGGATGATAAACACATCGTACTGATCGATATGCGGACCCACGCCACCGCCCGGCACCGAGAAGGAGATCATCAGATCGTCCAGACGCCAGTCCGGCAACACGCGGAACGGACGCACCAGCTCGGCCGCAGGCGCATGCCAGTGGTTAACCGCCTGCGCCAGCAGTGACCAGCCGGTTTCACCCAGGTTGTCGAAGTGCTCAAACGGACCGTTGCTGGCCTGCCATTTGCCCTCTTTATGGCTGACCAGGCGACTGTCCACTTCCGGCTCCATCGCCAGCCCTGCCAGCTCATCCGGGCTGATTGGATCGATAAAATTCGGCAGTGCGTTTTTTAAAACGACCGGTTTTTTTTGCCAGTATTTTTCTAAAAATTCCGGCCAGTTCAGGTTGAGTTGATACGCCATGGGTAGCACCAGTTAGAAGACAAACGGGCCTGATTATAGAAAGAGACGCCGATGCATTGCCTTGTCGTGGGTCAAGCGGCGATGAAAACCCGCCGCTTAAGCCATTCGCATGACACGCCCTGACAGTTTCACGCTTTATCGTGAGCGCCAGATTAACCGCGACTTGTATCGTTAACCCTAAGAGCGTGTTGTTATGAGGCCTGCGATGAGCCCGTTTACTGAACTACCCGTTTCCGGCAGTGTGAATACTCTGATGGGAGTGTGTACCCGCAAAGAGAGTCCGTCCGTTTTCGCCCCCGTTGCCGACGCGCTGCCGGCAGGGAGTTACGTCAGCGTACAGGCTGCGGTGCTGGGCGATGCGGTGCAGGGCAATCCCCACTGGTATCGGATAGATGAAGATACGTTTATCTGGGCGGGCGCCTGTACCCGCATTGACCCCTACCCCGCGTTTCCGGAAAACACCCGAATCAACTGGACGGCGGTGGTGTTTGAGGTGCGTTAGCGCCTCACTTATCAGGCGCTGACAATCCGCACATCCTGCGCAGTGAACGCAGCGATCACGTCGTTATCCATGTTCGCTTCCACCACCAGCACGTCGATATCGCGGCTTTTCGCCACCACAAAGCGCGCCACGCCGGGGATTTTGTCGGTGGTCAGCGCCACGATGGTCTGGCTGCTCTGGCCGATCACCGCTTTCTTGAACTCGCAGTCGGCAAAGTCGAACCCGGTCAGCCCCATGCCGGGATCCATCGCGCAACCGCCGATAAACGCCTGATCGAAAATAATCCCCTGGATCTGACTGGCCGCCGTCGCGCCCACCGTACCGCCGGAGGTGCGCTGGAGTTGCCCCCCGGTAATGATCACTTCGCAAAGGGGATGGCGCAGCAGCTCGGCGGCTATCGCCGGGGAGTTGGTGACCACCGTGATCGCCAGTTCCGCTGGCAGGGCCTTCGCCAGCGCGAGGTTGGTGGTGCCGGTATCGATAAAAATACAGCTGCCGGGTTTGATCAGCGTTGCCGCTTTCTGCGCGATCGTGACTTTTTTTGCGTGATTTTTTTGCTCACGGCTAACGAAATTGCCCGCATCGGCCAGCTGCAGCACTGCGCCACCGTAGACCTTTTTGCAAAATCCCTCTTTGCTAAGCTCATGTAAATCACGGCGAATAGTATGTTCGGAGACCTGCATCTGGATCGCCAGTTCGGCGCAGACCACTCTACCATTCTCCTGAAGGATCTGGCGGATCAGGGCTTGTCGTTGCTCCGGGAAAGCTGCATAATCGAGCATAATTAATCTTCTCTGGATCTGAATCGAGCATCAATGCGCATAATGTTGCATGACGGCTCACTCTGTCAAATCCTGCAGCCAGAAACGGGAGCGTCATGATGCAGCGCTATGATCCACACCCCCCACAGGTGGTCGCCAGTCAACCTCATGACGGGTTCTACTTTGAACCTGTTACCCATGGCGACCGCGCCCGGGAAACCGTCCAGCGTGAAGAGCTGTGCTCCCTGACTTCCGTTCATGCCCAGCCGGGCGAATATCGCCAACCTAAGGACGTACGATGACCGCTTTCACCGCCAGCGCCGGACAGCGCCTCTCAACCCGGATCATCTTTTTTATCGCCGGATTTGTTACCGCGATCTGGGCGGTGATCGTGCCGTTCGCCAAGGCCAACACCGGGGTGAATGAAGCTACCCTCGGCTCGCTGCTGCTGTGTCTGGGAATGGGGGCGCTGATCGCCATGCCGCTCACCGGGATGCTGACCAGCCGCTACGGCTGTCGCCGGGTGATTCTGGTGGCGATGGCAATCGTGATGCTCACCACTCCGCTGCTGGCGACGATCCCGGATCCGCGCCTGCTGGCCGCCGTGCTGCTGCTGTTTGGCGTCGGCGTGGGGGTAACGGACTGTGCGATGAACATTCAGGCGATTATCGTCGAGCGCGGATCGTCCACGCCGGTGATGTCCGGCTTTCACGGCATGTACAGCGTGGGCGGGATTGCGGGGGCGGGGGCGATGACCCTGCTGCTGACCCTGGGCACCAGCGCGTTTGCCGCCAGCCTGATCCTGACCCTGAGCGTGGCCGTGATGCTGGCATTAAGCCTGAAAGGGTTGCTGCCGTGGGCCAATCCAGCCTCCGGTCCGGCGTTTGCCATTCCGCGCGGCGTGGTGCTGTTGATTGGCGCCATCTGCTTTGCGGTGTTCCTCGCCGAAGGCACGGTGCTGGACTGGAGTGCAGTGTTCCTGACCGAGGTGCGCGGCGTGCCAGAGTCGCTCGGCGGGCTGGGCTTTACCTGCTTTGCGGTGGCGATGACCCTGTTCCGCCTGACCGGCGATAAGCTGATTGCCCGCACCGGCGCCCTGCGCGCGGTGGTGGGCGGCGCAATTATTGCCGCTCTCGGCTTTGCGCTGGTGACGTTTGTCCCGGTGTGGTACCTGTCGCTGCTGGGCTACGTGCTGGTGGGGGCCGGTTGCGCCAATATCGTGCCGGTGATGTTCTCCGCCGTCGGCCGCCAGACCCACATGCCGCAGGCGGTTGCCGTCCCGGCGATCACCACCATGGGCTATCTCGGGGTGCTCGCCGGGCCCGCGATTATCGGCTACGTGGCGCACGCCACCTCATTAACGCAGGCGTTTATGGTCATTATGGTGCTGATGCTGATTGTCGCAGCGCTGTCCGTGACCGTCACCGCCAGCCAACCAGCGCAAAACGAGGGTTAATATGAATATTGCACATGTCGCACTCTGGACCCGTCATCTGGACGCCCAGGTTCAGTTCTGGCAGACGGTTTTTGGCGGGCAAAGTAACGAACGCTACCTCAGCAAAAACCGCCCGGGTTTTGAATCGCACTTTATTACGCTCACCGACGGGCCAACCATCGAGCTGATGACCGTCCCGGATCTGCCCGACGCCCCGCCGCACCCGGAGTTTGTCGGCTGGGCGCATATCGCGTTAAACGTCGGTAGCCGTGGGGATGTGGATCGGATGGCGGAGCAGGCCCGGCTGAGTAATACCCTGTTGAGCGCCCCGCGCATGACCGGTGATGGCTATTATGAAGCCGTAATTGCGGATCCGGACGGGAACCGGATTGAGCTGGTGGGGGAGTAATATCCCTCACCCTAACCCTCTCCCTAAAGGGGAGAGGGGACTCTCCGTGCGACCATTAATTGGCCACAACTTAACCATTTCTGGCCTACGCTTACCCAATGTGAAAAGCGGTTTTGAATACTCACCCCTCGCTTTCATACAGTTATCATATTGTTAAATGATAATGAGAACTAATGTGTTAGAGTGGTTGCGTTCGAAAGCTGCCACCATAACCTCTTGAACAGTAGGGGGTAGTTTTTACGCTGAGCGAAAATCCTCTCATCTCTGTCAGGCTGAATCATTGGGGCTATTAATGGAACACATTGTTTACGTCGTTGATGATGATCACGCTGTCAGGCGGTCCGTTATCGGGCTGCTGGAGTCCGCCGGGCTGAACGCCCTCGACTTTTCCTCGGCAGAATCTTTTCTGCAGCACACCTTTGAAGACATCCCCTCCTGCGTGATCCTCGATATGCAGATGCCCACCATCAGCGGGTTTGAGGTGGCGGATACCCTGAAGGCCAGCGGGCGCGAGATCCCGATTATCTATCTCACCGGGCACGGCACTATTCCGATGTCGGTAAAGGCGATCAAAGGCGGTGCGTACGAGTTCCTCACCAAACCGGTGGCGTCGAACGATCTGATCGACTCGATAAGCGCCGCGCTAAAGCTGGCGCAAGATAACGCCTCGCAGCTGCGGGAGCAGTATGCCCTGAAGCAGCGCCATCTCTCCCTCACCCCGCGCGAGCAGCAGGTGCTGCAGCTGGCGATCAGCGGCATGCTGAACAAGCAGATCGCCGCCGAGCTGGGGGTGAGTGAAATTACCGTCAAAGTCCACCGCCGTCGGGTGATGGACAAAATGCAGGCCCGCTCGCTGGCGGATCTGGTCAGGGCCGCCGAGCGCCTGACCTGAATCCTGCCTTCAGAGTGACGCCACGCTCGCCGCCAGCGGCAGGGTAAAGGCAAATACAGAGCCGTGCGGCGCGCGGTTGCGGGCCGTCAGCTTGCCCCGGTGGCGCTCGATAATGCTGTAGCTGATGGTCAGTCCCACCCCCATCCCCTGGGCTTTGGTGGAGTAGAACGAGTCAAAGATGCGCTCGGTCAGCCCCGGTTCGATGCCGGTGCCGCTGTCGGCGATTTCAAAGGCGATCCCTCCGCTCCCCGGGTTTGACGTCGACAGCAGCAGGGTGCCAGGGCGATCTTTGATCTCGGCCATCGCTTCTACGGCGTTCATCACCAGGTTCAGCAGCACCTGCTGGATCTGCACGCTGTCCCCCACGATAAAGCTATCCGTCGCCGCCAGGGCCCAGGTCACGCTGATGCGCCGCTGCTCCAGTTCGCTGCGCGACAGGGTGATAATGTGGCGCACCAGAGCGTGCAGATCGATGCGGGTAAAGGCCGGATCCTGTTTGCGGGTGAGGGATTGCAGGCTGCGGATGATCTCCCCTGCCCGCTCGCCCTCGGAGACGATCTCCTCCAGCCCGATCTGGACCTTATCCAGCCGGGCCGGGTCGCGGTTGAGCCAGCGCAGGCTGGCCCCGGCGTTGGCGACGATCGACATCAGCGGCTGGTTGATCTCATGGGCGATCGACGAGGTGAGCTGCCCGACGGTGGTGGCGCGCGAGACGCGGGCCAGTTCAGCCTGCGCCACCCGCATTGCGTCTTCGGCCATCCGCTGGGTGGTGATATCGGTGATGATGCCGTAATACTCGTTCACTTCGCGCCCCACCCCGACCGGATCGCCAATCCCCAGAATGGTGCGGGTGGCCCCGTCGGCGCGGATAATGCGGAACTCGGCGCGCATGGTCAGGCCATCGCGCACGCTCTCGGTCACCAGGGTGCTGATACGCGGATAGTCATCCTGATGCACAAAGGTCAGAAACTCCGCCATCGAGATCATCTTCTGCTGCTCCGGCAGGCCGAGGATCCGCGCGTACTCCTCGGACATAAACATCAGATCCTGCTGCAGCTCCCAGCGCCAGCTGCCGGTGTGACTGATCTGCTCCCCCAGCATCAGCGAGGTCTGGCTGGCCCGCAGCTCTTTCTCAACCCGACGGCGCTGGAGGTTCTCTTCCAGCAGTTCGGCATACAGCCGGGCGGTCTCCAGCGAGATCGCCGCGTGCGCCCCCAGCAGGCTGACCACCCGGGAGTGCTCCTGGGTAAACACTTCCGGCATCAGGCGGTTTTCCAGATAAAGCACCCCCACCAGCCGCGCCTGCTTGAACATCGGCACGCACATCACCGCCGCGCCGGAGGTCACCAGATAGGGATCCTGGCTGAAGGGGTGAAACGCTTCGGGTTTGCCGGTATGGATCTCTTGCCCGGTGCGGATCACCGCCGCCAGCACCGTCAGCGGCAGGTCGGTGGCCATCGGCACCTCTTTCATGATCTGCACCTGCACCCCATCGGTGGTGGTGCTGGCGCTGGCTTCGATCTCAGGGATGTTGTTGTCGCTGACGCGGATCAGCAAGCCCCGCTGCGCCCCAGCCCGCTCCAGCAGAATGGTCATCAGGGTCTCGATCAGCCGCTCAAGGTTGATCTCTTCCGACAGGGCGCGCGAGGCTTTGATCACGCTTTGCAGGTCGCGGATCTCCTCGTTACGCGCAAAGGCCACCGTGTCCCAGGCATTCGCCTGGCCGGGAGCCAGCAGATAGGGGAAGTCCCGCTCCAGCTGGCGCACTTTCGACTGCGCGCCGGAGCGTCCCCAGGCGGTCATCGCCCCGCGGAAGTGGGCATCGGCGGCGGTGGTGTAGCCACAGGCGTGGGCAAAGCGCCCGGCCAGCTCGTGGGCCAGGGCGTTGAACGGGTTAAAGCCCCCTTCGCGCGACAGGCGCACTGCCTTCTCGTACTGCTCGAGGGCGATGCTGTTCATGCCGTCCAGGCGCACGATCTCGGCGTAAATCAGCGCCTCTTTGTCGGCAAAAATGCCGGGATTGATCCGCGCCCAGAGGGCGATTTTATCGTAATGAAGGTGGATCTGACGGCGCAGGTCGGCAGAAAACGTCTCCGGGGTCAGCTGCTGGGACAGCGCCAGCGCGCTGTAAAGATGGTAATCCAGCTGATGGATATGCCCGGGGGCAGACCACGCAAAGCGCCCGGCCTGCTCAAGGTTCCCGGCCGCCTGCGGGTATTCGCCGCAGGCGAAGTGCGCCATCCCGCGATAGAGCCAGAACCAGAACTGCAGGGTCGACAGCTGCTCGCTGGCCTGCTCTGTCGCTTCGGGCAGCAGCGATTCCGGCAGCACCGTGCTGGCGCTCCAGCGGCCACTCACCGGGGTGCGCAGGTGTTCCACGTAGTGACGCTGGATCAGCAGGATCGCTTCCACATTCTGAAAATGGGTTTTGCGCACAAAGGCCAGCCCGCGCTCGATGCTGGTGAGCACCCCGTCAAGGTGATCGCCCCGGGTGAGGAAGTTGATCACCTGATGGCAGACGGCAAAGCAGGCCACCGTCATGTCCCCGTGGGTGACGGCCGAGGTGAAGCAGGCTTTGGCGCACTCGATGGTGTAGCCCAGCGGCTGGGTCCAGACGCTGAGCTGGTCCAGCGGCAGCAGGGTTTTGGCTTCAAAGGCATCGTAGCCGTGGCGGTTCACCAGCTCCCGCGCCAGGGTGCCGTACTGAAAGCCCAACCGGTACTCGGCGTAGCGGTGGCCAATCAGCACCCCGAACCACGCCATCGCCGACGTCGACGCGCCGGTAATACCGTGATCCAGGGTCAGGTGCATCATCCGGCACAGCAGAATGAAGTGCAGGCGCGAATGGGTAAAGCTGGCGAACAGGCTGGCGCTGTTCAGCAGGTTCATCACCGCCTCGATCTCCGTGTTGGTCATCCGCGTCAGCCGGGTGAAATGGCCCTGCGGGTTGTCGCCAACGCGGTTGCACAGGCTCTGCCAGGCCTCATCGCACTCGGCGACTTGCGGATGGCGGGTGACGTGAATGCCAAACACCGCCAGCCAGCTCAGGGTCGCCTCCAGCGCCAGCCGGTTGTCGGACTGACGCAGATAGACTTCGGCCAGCAGGTTAGCCGCCAGCGCTTTTTCCGCCAGCCCGCCGGGAGAGCCGAGAATGCGGTCGCACAGCCTGCGGGTGCTCTCAAGGTTGCCCAGCGCGAACTCGCACCCGGCCTCTTCGCTGTCGAGCGTAAAATCGTTGGTAACGTCCGTCGCTAAACCGGCGTCGCCCAGCGCGCGGGCGGTCTGGATATAGCTCAGGGCCGAGGGGTAATCTCCCGAGCGGCGGGCCCGCCGGGCCGCCAGCAGGCTCAGCTCGCGGAACATCTGCCGCTGAGGCGCAGGCTGAATGCAATCCAGCGCCGCCGTGACATGATGCACGGCACGGAACAGGATCTCATTGCCCGCCGCCTGGCGCGCCGACTCCGCCAGCAGGCTGGCGGTGGTCAGGTGCAGACGGCTTTTCTCGGCGCTATCCAGCAGGGCAAAGGCCGCCTCCTGCACCCGGTCGTGGGTAAAGGCGTAGCCGTCGGCGCTGAGGGTGATCAGCTGCGCCGTCACCGCCGGGTGCAGGGCATAGCGGATCTCTGCCACCGACATCCCCATTACCCGACAGACCATCTCCAGCTCACCGCTGCCGCCCAGACAGGCGATGCTGCCCAGCAGCCGTCGGGTCTCTTCCGGCATCTCTTCCAACTGCTGCAGCACCAGAGTGACCACGTTTTCGGTGTAATGCCGGGTGCGGATCGCGTGCAGATCGTAGCACCACTTATCCTGATATTTGTTGTGCGTCACCAGCCCGTCATCGACGATCCGGCGGAAGAACTCATGCACAAACAGCGGGTTGCCCCCGGTCTTTTGATGGATAAGCTCAGCCAGATCGGCGGTGCTGGCCGAGCGGGTATGGAAGATATTCGCCAGCCAGCGCGACACGGCCTTCACCGACAGCGCCTCCGGGCGCAGCTCGGTGGTGTTGCGCGAGGCGCGATGCAGGCTCGCCAGCTGCTGTTGCAGAGCGTTATCCGGCAGCGAGCTGGCATCCCGGTACGCCACCACCATCAGCAGCGGCACATTGCTGACGTTAATGAGCAGGTATTCCAGAATTTGCAGGCTGGCGGCGTCAGCCCAGTGGATATCATCCAGCAGCAGCACCAGCGGACAGCCCGCGCTGGCCAGGGTGTTCACCAGTACCAGCATCATGTGGCTGAAGCGCGCCCGGGCATCGATGGCAAAGGTATCGCTGGCGAAACGCGGTTTGCTATCCAGCAGCAGTCGCAGCTCCGGCACCAGGCTGACGGCTAACGCTTCGTAGCCCTCCAGCTCGCGCGACAGGCGGACTTTCCACTGGGCCACCTGCTGGGCCGGCAGCCCCAGCAGATGCAGCACCAGACTGCGAAACGCCGAGGTCAGGGCCGCATAGGGCAGCGTGGGGGAAAATTGATCCACCTTGCTCACCGCCAGCAGTGCGTGACGCTGCTGCAACGCTTTCAGCCCCGAAGCGATAAGCGACGACTTGCCGATCCCCGACGGGCCGCTGATCGCCACCAGCCCGGCGAGGGCATCCCGGCTCACCCGGTCAAAGGCGTGGAGCAGCTCCCCTGCCTGCGGATGGGCGGTATAGAGGGTGTCGGTCAGATGAAACGCGGGGGAGCGGTCCTGCAATCCGGGGGTAAAGGCGGCGATATCCCCTTCGTCGCTCAGCGTGGCCTGACAGCGGCGCAGATCGGCGATCAGGCCGTCCACCGTCTGGTAGCGATGCTCCGGTTTTTTCGCCAGCAGCTTGAGGACAATCGCCGAGAGCATCGCGGGCACGCCGGGGCACACCGCACCGGGGGCGCGCGGTTCCGAGGCGATATGGTAGTGCGCCCATTTACCCTGATCTTCACCGCCCAGCTCAAACGGCAGGCTGCCGGTGAGCAGCTCGTAAAACACCACCCCCAGACTGTAGAGATCGCTGCGGTTGTCCACCGAACGATGCGTGCGGGTGGTGTGTTCCGGCGACATATAGGCCGGGGTGCCTCCCACCAGCGGCATCGTCTGCAGTGCTTCCGGGGTGCCGGACGACAGACCAAAGCCCCCCAGCCGACAGCTGTTGTCATCATGAATAAAAATATTGCCGGGCTTGATATCCCCGTGCACCAGGTTGCGAAGATGCATCAGGCGCAGAGGCAGGCTGATGCGGATCGCCAGTTCAAGAAAGCTCGGGATACAGGCCAGCGGCGCGCCGACGATGCGGGTCAGCAGCACAAACGAAAAAGGGGCATACACCAGGGCAAAGCGCCCGTGATACTGGGTGCTGGCCACCGGGCGAATCGCCCAGTCGTCGTTCAGATATTCCCGCAGGGCAAACTCATTGCGCAGCAGACGCGTTGCGCTGGCCTCTTCTTCATCGCTCACCCCGGTGGCGATAATAAACGACCCGCCGGAGCTCGGCAGGCGGGCATTCAGCCAGCACAGGCTCCCCTCCTGCCCCAGCGGGGTAAAAATGACGTCTTCTTTAAGCACAAAAGCCCGCCCTTCGGATAAATGTCCGGGGGCGGGCCAGCGAGCAGGCAGCGATGGGTTGTTCATCCACGTTTCCTTATTTTTCTTCGTTAATGGTTCTCGTGGGAATGAGTGTGACGGTCTCTTCAGGTGACGAGCGCGCGCTGAACGTGCGCCAGCAGCACATCGACATTAATCGGTTTGCGCAGAAAAACAACAGCGCCGTGTTCAACAGCGTAGCGTTGGATGTTGTCATCCGCATGACCGGAGATAAAAATGAGTGGCGGCGGCGAGGGGGCAATGAGGTTCAGTTTGTCGAGCATCTCCAGTCCGTTCATTCCGCGCAGGCGGATATCGGCAATCACCAGCGCCACGTCGGTCAGGGCAGTGGGGTGGCTGAGAAACCCCTCCGCCGAGTCGAAGGCTTCCGTTGCGTACCCCTCTGACTGCAGCAGGTTGCTTAACCCGCTGCGGACAGAACGTTCATCATCAATGATGGCTATGCACTGCGGCATGCTCGTTTTCCTCAAATGAAGCGTGATTATCCCTCGCGACCGTCATCAGGACGGGATGGAGGCGGCGTGCCGCTGATTTTGGGTACGCATTCGTGGCGAAACCACGTCAGCGTGAGCTGGCGACTGAGCAGACGGCGGCCAATCGGGATCAGCTGTTCGCCCACCAGCATGCCAAACAGCCCCAACAGGGCGACCACCGGCGGCGCAGGCGAGTGTACCGTAATCGCGGCATAAATAACCCCTGCCAGAATTCCACACAGCAGCGAAACGACCCAGGCCTTCATGACGACGCTCCGGTGGTGTGGGTGACGGGTGAGCGCTGCGCGGTGTCATCGGCATGCAGAAAATGGCGTGTCGCCTGTTCGCCCGCCAGCATCCCCAGCAGACCAATCAGCGCCAGCGCGGGCGGGGCCGGGGAACGGACTTTCAGCAGCGCGTACAGCAGGCCGATAAGCACGCCTGCCGCGAGGGAAATTAACCCAGTACTCATGATGAACTCCAGAGAGGGTGGAGCAGGCCGGATGAGGGCCCAGCCTGCTGCCGGAACTTAGCGGGCCGGAACCGGGGCCAGGGTGTTGTGCTCGCTCTTCTGGCGAGACGGCGCGTTATGCACCATGGTGTAAGCGTAATCGACGCCCATACCGTAGGCACCGGAGTGCTCACGCACGATATCCATCACCGCGTTGTAGGTCTCTTTGTGCGCCCAGTCGCGCTGCCACTCGAGCAGCACCTGCTGCCAGGTCACCGGGATCACGCCCGCCTGGATCATGCGCTGCATCGCGAAGTCGTGGGCTTCTTTCGAGGTACCGCCGGAGGCATCTGCCACCATGTAGATCTCGTAGTCCCCTTCCAGCATGGCGCACAGGGCGAAGGTGTTGTTGCACACTTCGGTCCACAGACCGGAGACCACCACTTTTTTCTTGCCGTTGGCTTGCAGGGCATCACGCACTTTCTGGTCATCCCAGGAGTTCATCGAGGTGCGCTCAAGAATGTCTTTCCCCGGGAAGACGTCCAGCAGCTCCGGGAAGGTATTGCCCGAGAAGCTCTCGGTTTCAACGGTGGTGATGATGGTGGGGATGTTGAACACGCTGGCCGCTTTCGCCAGCCCTACCACGTTGTTTTTCAGCACCTGACGGTCGATTGACTGCACGCCAAACGCCATCTGCGGCTGCTGGTCGATGAAGATCATCTGACAGTTATCCGGGGTTAACACTTCGAGCTTTGAGTTAGACATAAGGGTATCCAGTGTGGTTAACAGGCAAAACCCGGCGCACAATGCGGCGACGAGACGTTGGCTGTATCCTATGTTTCCCCCTCGGCGGGCGTAATTATCTCTTTGTATAATTAACCTTTCGTATAGTTATACTTTGGTATAGCTATCCCATTGTATAACTGGTTTTTTCCTGTAAGCGGTTCCAATAATCCTGACCATTCCCCTCTCAGTCAGGAGCAGTTATGACTTCCTCTGCTAAAGCAGATTTGATTCTGGTCAATGGCCAGTTTCATACCGTCGATCGTGAAAACCCCCTTGCCGAAGCGGTGGCCGTGCGCGACGGCAAATTCCTTGCCGTCGGCACCGTGGCCGAGGTGATGCAGTATCACGACGACAGCAGTAAAGTGGTGGATCTGAAAGGCCACACCGCCATCCCCGGCCTGAACGATTCGCACCTGCACCTGATCCGTGGCGGGCTGAACTACAACCTCGAGCTGCGCTGGGAGGGCGTGCCGTCGCTGGCCGATGCCCTGCGTATGCTGAAAGAGCAGGCCCTGCGCACCCCGTCGCCCCAGTGGGTACGCGTGGTAGGTGGCTGGAACGAGTTCCAGTTTGCCGAACGCCGGATGCCGACCCTCGACGAAATCAACGCCGCCGCGCCGGATACCCCGGTGTTTATCCTGCATCTGTACGATCGCGCCCTGCTCAACCGCGCGGCGCTGAAGGTGGTGGGCTACACCAAAGACACCCCGAACCCACCGGGGGGCGAGATCCAGCGCGACGCCAACGGCAACCCGACCGGGATGCTGATTGCCCGTCCGAACGCCATGATCCTGTACGCCACCCTCGCCAAAGGGCCAAAACTGCCGCTGGAACAGCAGGTGAACTCGACCCGCCAGTTTATGCGCGAGCTGAACCGCCTGGGGCTGACCAGCGCCATCGATGCGGGCGGCGGCTTCCAGAACTACCCGGAAGACTACGAAGTGATTGCCGAGCTGCACGAGAAAAAGCAGATGACGCTCCGCATCGCCTATAACCTGTTTACCCAGCGCCCCGGCCACGAGCTGGAAGACTTCGAGAAGTGGACCGACATGCTCAAACCGGGCCAGGGAACCGACTTCTTCCGCCATAACGGCGCGGGCGAAATGCTGGTGTTCTCTGCCGCCGACTTTGAAGATTTCCTTGAGCCGCGCCCGGATCTGGCCCCCGGCATGGAGGACGAACTGGAGCGCGTGGTGCGCCATCTGGTCGAGCATCGCTGGCCGTTCCGCCTGCACGCCACCTATGACGAATCCATCAGCCGGATGCTGAACGTCTTTGAGAAAGTGAACCGCGAGATCCCCTTCGACGGGCTGCACTGGTTCTTTGACCACGCCGAGACTGTCTCGCAGGCCAACATCGATCGTATCAAAGCGCTGGGCGGCGGCATCGCCGTGCAGCACCGGATGGCCTTCCAGGGCGAGTACTTTGCCGAGCGTTACGGAATGGAAGCGGTTCGCCATACTCCACCGGTAACCAAAATGCTGGAGACCGGCGTGCCGGTAGGCTTAGGCACCGACGCCACCCGCGTGGCGAGCTACAACCCGTGGACCGCGCTTTACTGGCTGGTCTCTGGCCGTACCGTGGGCGGGATGCAAATGTACGATCACAGCGCCCGTCTGGATCGCGACACCGCTCTGATGCTGTGGACCCAGGGCAGCGCGTGGTTCTCGAACGAGCAGAACCAGAAAGGGCAGATCAAAATCGGTCAGCTCGCGGATCTCGCGGTGCTGAGCAAAGACTACTTCCGCGTCCCGGAAGAGGAGATCAAGGGCATCGAGTCGGTGCTGACGGTGGTGGACGGTGAAATCGTCTATGCCGCAGGCAGCTTTGGCCCGCTGGCGCCACCGACGATCCCGGTATTGCCGGACTGGTCTCCGGTGGTCAAAGTCCCTGGCCACTACCGCAGCGCCCCACCGCAGGCCGCCCGCGTAGGGATGAGCGCCGTACACCACTGCAGCGGCCCGTGCGGCGTACACAACCATGGACATGACTTTGCCCGCAGCGCAGAGATGCCGGTGGCCGACGATAACGCCTTCTGGGGAGCGCTGGGCTGCAGCTGCTTCGCGTTCTAATCATGACGAATTCAACGCACCTCACCACGCCCCGGATTGACCTGGGGCTGTTATTCCTGCGCATCACCGGCAGCCTGCTGTTGCTCTACGTTCACGGCCTGCCGAAGGTGCTGCACTTCAGCGAAGAGCTGACGCGCATCGAGGATCCGTTTGGCTTCGGGCCGTATTTCAGCCTGATCCCGGCGATCGTCGCCGAAGTGATCTGCCCGATCCTGATCCTGTTCGGCATTGCCACCCGGCTGGCCTGCCTGCCCATTATTGCCGTGCTGCTGGTGGCGATGCTGGTGGTGCATCCGGGCTGGTCGATTGCCGAAGGTCAGTTTGGCTGGCTGCTGCTGATCGTCTTCACCACGCTTGCCATCACCGGCCCCGGCGCGTGGCGGGTACGCACACGGGCCACGGAGCGGTTCGCATGACTCAGCTCAACGACGCCCATCTGCCACCCGTCAGCGCCCCGGCGATGTCCACCTGGCAGCCGCTGCGCCAGCGGGTGTTCCGCATGCTGTGGATTGCCACGGTGGTGTCGAACGTCGGCTCATGGATGAGCGACGTCGGGGTGAATTGGAGCATGCTGACCCTGAGCGCCGACCCGCTGGATATCGCGCTGGTGCAGGCGGCGAGCAGCCTGCCGATGTTTCTTTTCGCCCTGCCCTCCGGGGTGATGGCGGATATCGTCGACCGGCGCAAGTACCTGCTGTTCTCGCAGTTGTGGATGTTTATCGCCGCTGCGGGTCTGGCCGTGCTGTCGTTTACCGGCCAGGTGACCCCGACGGTACTGCTGGCGGCAGCCTTCCTGTTAAGCGTCGGTAGCGCCATGAGTTCACCGCCGTTCCAGGCGATTGTGCCGGATCTGGTGAGCAAAGCGGAGCTGGGCCCGGCGGTGGCGCTTAACTCGCTGGGGGTGAACATCAGCCGCGCCATTGGCCCGGCGCTGGGCGGCTTTTTGCTGTCGCTGGCCGGACCCTGGATGGTGTTCCTGCTCAATGCCCTGTCGGTGCTGGGCGTGGCGTGGGTGCTATGGCGCTGGAAGCCTGCGCCATCCGTGCAGCGCCTGCCGCCGGAGCACTTTTTCTCGGCGGTGCGGGCCGGGGTGCGCTATGTGCATGCTGCCCCGGTGCTGCGTAATGTGTTAATTCGCACCGTGGCGTTCTTCGTTTTCGCCAGCGCGGGTTGGGCGCTGCTGCCGCTGGTGGCGCGTCGGGAGCTGGGACTCGGCCCGGCGGGGTACGGCATCATGCTGGCCTGCATCGGACTGGGGGCGATTGCCGGGGCGGTGCTGCTGCCGCGTCTGCGCCAGCGTCTGAACGCCGACCAGCTGATGGTGGCCGCGAGCCTGATGTTCGCTATCACCATGCTGGCGCTGGCGTTTGTGCGCCACTTCTGGCTGCTGAACCTGTTTGAATTTTTCACCGGTTTTGCGTGGATCGCGGTGCTCTCGACCCTCAACCTGGGGGCGCAACGCAGCGCCGCCCGCTGGGTAAAAGCCCGGGCGCTGGCGGTGTATCTGACGGTGTTCTTCGGCTCGATGACCGCAGGCAGCGCCATCTGGGGGCAGATTGCCTCGCACTTCAACACCGCCACCTCGCTGTGCGTGGCAACCGTCGGGATGCTGCTGGCCAGCGCCACGGTTCTGCGCTGGAAGCTGGAGAAAGATCCGAACCTCAACCTGGATACCAGCGGCCTGATTGCTGACGACACGCGCGAAGCGATCCCCAACGAGCGTGGCCCGGTGCTGGTCTCCTGCGAATACCTGATCGACCCCCAGTCCGCCCGCGACTTTTTGCAGGCGGTCCACGAGCTGCGCCGGGTGCGCCGCCGCGCGGGCGCCATCAGCTGGGCGGTGTATGAAGATATCGACCAGCCGGGACGCTATATCGAGACCTTCCTGATGGGTTCGTGGGTGGAACACCTGCGCCTGCAGGAGCGTCACACCATGAACGATCACCTGCTGCAAAGCCGCGTGCTGGCTTTTCATCAGGGCGCTACCCCTCCGGCGACCCGTTATCTGGTCGCGCCGGTTTGTTGATACTAATAAAGACCTTTTGAGGAAGAGACTATGGCGACGATTAACGCGCAAGACGGTACGCAGATTTACTACAAGGACTGGGGTGCCGGTAAACCGGTGCTGTTCAGCCACGGCTGGCCGCTGGATGCGGATATGTGGGACAGCCAGCTCAACTATCTGGCCGAGCGCGGTTTCCGCGCCATTGCCTTTGACCGTCGCGGCTTTGGCCGTTCGGATCAGCCGTGGACGGGCTATGACTACGATACCTTTGCCTCCGACATCAACGACCTGATCACCGCTCTCGATCTGCAGGACGTAACGCTGGTGGGCTTCTCGATGGGCGGCGGCGACGTGAGCCGTTATATCGGTACCTACGGCACCGATCGCGTGGCCGGTCTGGCGCTGCTGGGAGCGGTCACGCCGATCTTCGGTAAATCCGACTCTTACCCGCAGGGTGTGGATCAGTCGGTGTTTGACGGTATTCGCGACGGATTGCGCAAAGATCGCGCCCAGTTCATCAGCGATTTCGCTACCCCGTTCTACGGGATTAACGCCGGGCAGACAGTGTCGGAAGGTGCCCTGACCCAGACCCTGAACATCGCCCTGCTGGCGTCGCTGAAAGGCACCATCGACTGCGTAACCGCCTTTGGTGAGACTGACTTCCGCCAGGATATGGCCAAAGTCGACGTCCCGACGCTGGTTATCCACGGCAGCAACGACCAGATCGTGCCGTTCGAGACCACCGGTAAAGTGGCGGCAGAGCTGATTAGCCATGCGGAACTGAAGGTGTATGACAACGCGCCGCACGGCTTTGCGCTGACGCATCAGGACCAGCTCAACGAAGATCTGCTGGCGTTTGTGAAGTCGCTGTAAGCCTTTAAGCTGACGCCTCGGGGCGTCAGCTGACCCCATCAACTCCCCCTGAACAAGTAGTGCAAAAATTAGGATAATTCCTATAAGATGAGAAAAACTATTTATTTTCATCACGCTGGAGCGGGCAATGGTTCAGGAACACACCGACGTACTCTCATTCTTTATCTCCCACACTGCCAATAACGATAATTACAGTCCCAAGTGGGGGCCGTCCTTTCGGGCGCTCCGCCAGAAAGTGCAGGATGAACGTCCTAATTTCTCAGACGAGACGCTTTATGAACTTTGGTACAACCGCTCCAACGGAGTCGCCAGTATCAAGCAAGGCGGCATGTCGCTGAATGAATTTAACGAGGCGAAAGAAAAGCTGCGCGTCCTGTCCCGTCTGATTGCCAAAGAGTGCACGTCCGCCAATTATCAGCAGGTGATCGAACAACTGAAGGTGCTCAAAGAGCAGAAGATCCTGAAAAAAGTGTACTGGGCGCTCTGCCATCGCGCGTTTGCGGTCATGTATCCTGAAAACATTAGTAATATCGTCAACACCAACGCGTTCTTCCGCATCTACAACTACTGTAATAACCGCTTTGGACTTGACCTGTCCGGTGAGGGTGAGTGGTTTGACCTCAACATTGAGTTAAAAAGGGCGCTCAACCTGGCTATCGGTACCCGGATTGATGCCGTCACGCTGAATATGTCGCTCTGGCATCTGTACACGCATTTCATCCTTAAAAAGGACGATACCGTGGTAGCGACCGACAATACGGGTAATGATGAAGACGAACTGGGTTTTGAACCCAACGATCTTCACCTGCCTAAAAACGTGATCCTGTATGGGCCGCCGGGCACAGGCAAAACCTATGAAACAATCGACGTCGCTGTCCGCGCCTGTGAGCCTCAGGCATACGCCAAACTGGATGGAAAAGAAGAGAGCGAACGTCGACGTGAGCTAAAGACAATTTATGACCGGCTGATGGGCGAAAAACGGATCCGCTTTATTACTTTCCACCAAAGCTTCGGATACGAAGAGTTCATTGAAGGGCTACGGGCAGAAACGACCGACGACGGCAGCGTACGCTACGACATTAAGCCGGGGATTTTCAAACAAATTTGTGACGATGCCGCGTTTGGCAATGCTGGCGTACAGCTGGCTCTGGACGACGCACTCGCACGGTTGCAGGAGCAGCTTGCCGAAGGTGGGAGCATTACGTTACGCACTCACAATGGCAATCCTTTCCGTTTAACCTACAAAAGTGGGACCGTCTTTGGGATCTTCCCGGAGCAGAGTAAAAAAGAAGATCTGGGTCAGGGCTACAATGCCTACCTCAAGGACATTCGCGCCTGGTATCAGGATAACAATGCCAAAGTCCATAACGTCTCTTATGTGCGCGGGATCCTTGCGTTTCTGATCAGTGAACATCACATTCCGGCCACGCCGGAGCATGCAACAGGTGGTAAACGGCAGAATTTCGTGTTGATTATTGACGAGATTAACCGCGGCAATATTTCTAAAATCTTCGGCGAACTCATCACGCTGATTGAACCCTCTAAACGTGCAGGCGAAGCAGAAGAACTGAGTGTTTCTCTCCCTTATTCCGCCACGTCGTTTAGCGTTCCTAACAATCTTTACCTTGTGGGCACAATGAACACCGCAGATCGCTCCCTGACGGCACTCGATACCGCCTTGCGCCGTCGCTTCGAGTTCATACCTATGCTTCCAGACACCAGCTTGCTGGCAGGCACGACGATCAAAGGGATCCAGCTTGAACGGCTGCTGGAAACGCTGAATGCAAGGATCCAGGCGCTGTATGACAATGAACATACGCTGGGACACGCCTTTTTCATGCCTGTGATACAGGCTAAAGATGACGAAGATGCCGCCTTCGACCTGCTTAAACGCATGATGAAAAACAAAATTCTTCCGCTTCTGGAGGAGTATTTCTATAACGACTGGCAAAAAATCCGCCTGATCCTCGGTGACAACCAGAAAGCAGACGAGAGCTTGCAGTTCGTCTCATCGGTACACAGTGAAGGAAACTTCCTGCGCCTGTTTGGTGCTGATGCCGCAGAGGATTTGCAGGAGGCAGGGATGAGCTACCATCTTTCAAGCGAGTCGAAACCTGTGTGGCATAACCCACTGGCGTATCGCCAGATTTACGATCCAAAAGCCATTCGCGAGGAGAGTGAGGAATGACATCCGGCCATTGCTGGACGCTCTTTGAGCACGGACATGTCATCAGTGAAAAGGACCAGGGCCGCGTCGAACACGCGGTCGCTCTGCCCGATACGCTTTTTCAATGGCTTGTGCAACGCTGTTTAAGTGATGACGTCGAGTATGACAGCCGGCTGCTTACCCTTCGCTCTGTTGGACGGGTTCAGACACTGCAGGTCAAAAACTACGTTGGCGTGATTGCGCTACCAGGTGGCGCTTTTATCGAGGTATTACCCAAAACGGGCCATGACAACGCGCGTGAACAGTTAATGATGATGCTGCGGACCCTGAAAACCTTCCGACATATTGCAACAACATCTGCCAGTATCAAGACCTCACGTATGCCATTGATGGATATCTTTATTCAGCAATTTATCATCAGCGTTAAGGCGATTCTTCAACAAGGTCTTAAACGCGACTATCTTCGTCAGCAGGATAATCTGGCATGGATGAAAGGCAAACTACGGGTTTCAGCGCAGCTAACCAAAAACAGCGTTCGCCGCGATCGTTTTCAGGTGGAGTATGACGAATACAGCGTTGAGCGGCCCGAAAACCGTATCCTGAAAACGGCAATCGCTCACGTCTCCCGACTGACCCGCAACGCGCAGATAATACGACAGCTACAGCCTTTGCAATCCGCCTTTGATCCCATTCCCCCTGTTGTGGATGTCGCGCATGCCTTTGACCAGGTTCGCCTCGACAGGCATATGCATCTCTACAAACATGCGCTGGATTGGGCAAAACTCATTTTACAGGGCGAGTCTCCTCACTGTATGCAGGGGCAGGCTAATGCCATATCGTTACTCTTTCCAATGGAAGCGGTTTTTGAATCCTTCGTCGCTGCGTGGATGCGACATCATCATCATCAACAGTACCGGATCGATACGCAGGCCAGAACACATAGCCTGGCTCGCTATCATACGAAGAATATGTTCAGGCTCAAGCCGGATATCTGGCTTCGTCCGCATGACGACGCTACCCATTCTTCGGTTATTTGCGATACGAAATGGAAAAAGATCAAGCCTCATAAACCTGGCTTTAACATTTCGCAAAATGATCTTTATCAGATGCAGGCCTACGGGGTGAAATATCTCGATAGCCGGGGCGATATGATACTGATCTACCCGCAGTATGAGGGTTTTAATGATCCACTCCCGCATCCCTTTGAGCTTCACAAACCGGACGGTCATGCGCTACGTTTGTGGATCGTCCCCTTTACCATCGGAACCAGCCTTCAAAGCTCGAAGCTCCACGTCCCTGAGGCCTTGAGACTCCATAATTAGGACCAGACGCCTGCTTTGCAGGCGTCTGAAAGTATTAATTGACCGATATCGGGCGCGTCAACGCCTCTTCCCCGACGTCATTCTGCTCTCTGTTTTGCCTGCGTTCTGCCAACAGCCGACAGATCTCCGCATGCTTCTCCTCGGTAAAGGTGAAGCGCGACATCACCGCAAGGCGGATCAGCGAGCCTATCGCGGGCAGCAGGCAGATACCGAAGAACAGCCCGGCAAGCACGCCATCGCTCTGGGTTTGCGCCTGCGGTACGTAGCCAATAAGCGTTAGAAACACGCCGATTAACCCGCCGCCCACCGCCACCGACATCTTGCCGGTAAAGGTCTGTCCGGAGAAGGTGATCGCCGCACAGCGCTTGTGAGTGTGGTACTCGGCATACTCAATGGTGTCGGCAATCATCGACGAGGTGAGGATGTTGGTCATCATCACAAACAGGGTGCTGAGGCCAAGCAGGATAAACAGCAGCGCCGTGTGCTGATAGCCCGCAAACCACATCACCACGCGCACCGCGACATCCAGCCCACAGAGGATCATAAACAGCTTTCGCTTCTGCATTTTGCGCGTCAGCATCGGCGCGATAAGACAAACCACCGCCGCCACAATCCCCATAACACCGATCGCCATCTGCAGGCCACCGTCGCCCATGTTGTAGATAAAGAAGTAGATATATATCCCGTTGGCGACGTTGTGGAACACGCAGAAAAAGAACGACATCAGGATGATAAACAGCGGCTTATTCTGACGCAGATTGTGGAAGGTATCGCGCATCGTCACCTTTTCCGGGCTGGGCGGGACGCGCTCTTTAATTTGCATAAAGCCGTTTAACATTAACGGCAGGCCGACCATCATCATCACCAGCGCCGCCATAAAGTAGCCTTTGTCGCTGCTGTGCTGGGCGAAGAACGCCGCCAGCTTGGGGAAGAAGATGTTGGCGCAGGCGATCCCGGCATTGACCCCCAGCATCGCCGCCGTCACCGCCCGGGTGCGCTGGCCGGAGTCGTTGGTCATCACCGACGACATCGACCAGAACGGGATATCCGAGATGGCGTACAGGGTCCCCCACAGGATATAGGTCACCCCGGCGTAGAGGATTTTGGTGGTCATGTCCGCTTCGATTTTATAGAACGCCAGCAGCGTGACGCCGGTGATCAGCAGCGGGGCGATCAGCATAAAGTGACGAAACTTACCAAAGCGGCTGTTAATGGTGTCCATGATGCTGGCAAACAGCGGGTCGTGAACCGCATCCCAGGCGCGGGCAATCAGGAAGATGGTACTCGCCGCCAGGGCGGAGATCCCCAGCACATCGGTGTAAAAATAGTTAATAAACGAACCCACTAAACCAAAGCTAAAACACTGACCTAAACCATAGCCAAAATAAGACCACAACTCGCGAGACGGTATTTTCATTGTCATTGCCATAGTGCGTACCTGGTTGCCCGGCGGCTAACCGCCGGGTCGTTATTATTAGCCCTGCACGTTCGGAGCAATTTTACGCAGCTTTTGCAGCAGTGCGATTTCAGTGCGTGAGAACGGGATACCGTTCTCTTCGAACACATCGTGGAACCACAGACGGCAGTAGTCGGCGGACTCTTTCATCACCACCGGCCACGGCAGCCAGGTCTGGGTTTTGCCGCGCACCAGCCCCCACTGATAGGGTGCGACTTTCGCCATATACATCAGCGGCAGCTGCTCTTCGATAGTGCCGCCCACGTGGCGCGCCAGCCATTCGGTACAGAAGATCGGGCGGCCCAGCTGCTGCAGCTGCTGGATAATCGCCGTCATGCGGCCGGTATTGGTATAGGCGTGGTAACTCACCACGTCCGACAGTTCCAGCGCAGTCTGGTCCAGCGGATGCTGATAAAAGGTTTCGCCCTCCTCTTCCGCAGGCAAGCGCCATGCGCAGACCGTGAGCGGCTGGGAAGGATCTTCTTCACGCACCCACTGGAAGGCCCGCTTCATCAGGTCATGGGCGAAGGTCTCCAGTTTTGCATCGTAAAGCACCTCTTCGGTGCCGGTGGCAAAGATGCCGCGGTTGCCCGGCTCGTTATAGAGATCCCACAGCAGCACGCGCTTATCGTCGCGGAACTGGCGGACCACATCGCGGATATAGCGTTCAATGTGCGGCCAGCAGTCTGGATCGCACACCTTGTCGCGCCCAGGACTTGCCGCCGCCTGGCTGTTATGTTTGCCCGCCACCGGCGGCTTTTGCACCCCGAGGTAGGGCTCATCGCCGGAGAAACCGCAGTCGTCCATCAGCGTCAGCATGGTGCTGAAACCGTGGTTGTCGGCAATCGTCAGGAAGTGGTCGATACGCGCCATCAGGCCGTCGCGATCGTGCTCCCAGACGATAAACGGCAGATTGATGCGCAGGGTGTTATAGCCCGCGTCTGCGGCCCAGCCCAGCTCGCGGTCGATGGTGTTGGCATCGAAGGTCTCTTGCTGCCAGATATCGGTCCAGTTCACCGCCGTCGACGGCAGATAGTTAAACCCGCACAGCCAGCCCTGCTGCTGGTACCACGTCTGCGCCTGTTCCTTGCTCCACTGCTCTTTCATCGTCGTTCCTCTTGCTGATAATGTTTAGCTAATAAATATTAGTCAGGGCAGGAATGCGCAAATCGTGGTGTGCAGAAAAGCGACCGCACTCACAAAGATCGCTGCTGCATCAAGAAGAAACGTGATCGGCGGCGCGTCTGTAGGCAGTTAGGGTATGATGCGAATTCGCCAGAGGGAGAGAACGGATGAAGCGGAAAAACAAAGTCACGATGAACGATATTGCGCGTACCGCGGGCGTGTCGCAGGCGACGGTATCACTGGTGCTTAACCAGTCGCGTAACATCAAGCTCAGCGACGAGACCCGTCAGCGGGTGATCGGCGTCGCCACCGAGCTGGGCTACGATCGCCTGCCCGCCATCCATACCCCGCGTAATCAGGCGGAGATTGCGCTGCTGGTCAGTTCGCTGCAGAGCTACGATCCCTTTATCGATGCCATCAGTCAGGCGCGGGAGGCGGCCTGGCGCAACGAAACGCTGCTCACCCTGTATGATTACGGTGACGACGTGGCGCTGGCCCTCAACATTATTCGCCAGCTGGAAAAACGCAACTGCGTGGGGATTATTCTTGCCTCCCCCGTCACCACGCTGGTGGATATGAGTGATTTTCAGGACTGCACCCGCCTTCCGCTGGTGCTGCTCAACCAGCGCGACCCCGCCTCGCCCCTGTTGCCGTCTTTTATCCCCGACGACTACGCCAACGCGTTTCAGGTGACCAAACATCTGCTCGCCTGCGGCGCAACGCGCATCGCCCATATCACCGGGGAAAGCTGGATGGAGGCCACCCGCCAGCGGCTGGCTGGCTACCAGGCCGCATTGCAGCAGGCGGGTTTACCCTGCGATGACAGCCTGGTGCGCCAGACCAACTGGCAGTTTAACGAGTCGTTCACTGCGACCGAGTCCCTGCTGCGGCTGGAGAAACGCCCGGACGCCATTTTCTGCGCCAGCGACTGGCTGGCGATTGGCTGCTATCAGGCACTGACGGTGGGTGGCGTGACGATCCCCGATGATATGCTGCTGGCGGGTTACGACGATCAGAAGATTTCCGAGCAACTCACGCCCGCACTCACCAGTATTCAGCTGCCTTACAGCGAGCTGGGACGACTGGCGGTGGAGTATTTGTGCAACGAAGAAGATGCCGCCACGCACGTGACGCTGGCGGGCAGACTGAAGGTGCGGGCGTCGAGCTCGCGTTGAGCACCTGTAGCCCCGTGCAAGCGCAGCGCCGCCGGGCAATGCTTACTGTTTTCTGTTAGCCCAGGCGGCACGCATTACGGGCATAAACACCGGTGGGATCACGCCCATTTTCGGCAATGGTGTCGTGATTTCCACGCCCGGCGCAACCGCAAACCATTCCGCGTTAAACGGCAATTTTTGCAGACGATTCAGATCAAACTTCGTCGGCCAACTTAACCCTGCCGTTTCAAGCTGACTGTCGATCACAAACTCGCCTTTGTAACAGGGCTCCGTCCGGGATGTGCCATAGACAATCAGCACGGCATGGATATCCACAAAGACATTCAAAATCAGCCCAGGGCGCGCTTTCGGCCCCGGGTTACCCAGATCCTCATGTTGCGGAAATTTACACCAGATAATGTCACCTGGCGCAGGCAACGGATGGTAATTATTAGCCATAAGCATCCTGCTTATTTAAATAACGGCGAGTCCAAATCATCCTCTGAGATATCGAGGCCTGACTGTTTTTTGATGGCGAGTTGCTGGGCGTCACTCAGCGGGCCGTCGTCCTGCTCGTAGGCAGGTAGCACCTGTTTGGCGAGATTACGCAATGCCTTATGCACTAATTCGGTCTGGTTGAGTGATAGCTCAGCCATCAGGCGGGTAAAGGTTTCCTCGCTCACTCCGAACTCGTTATCCAGTGACCGCAACTGGAAAAGGAATTTCTTAGGCGCGGTGCGTGTTGGGATTGGCATCATTGACCTCAGTTTTTAGCTATATGCAAAGTATATAGAGAGGCGGGGAAATTAGCCATATAGATTGTATATATTATCCGGTTCAGCCACATTGAGCGTAGCCGGAAGATGGAGTCGACGATATCGCTATCGCGAACGATACTGGATCGGGTCTGGCTGACTGTTTTATCCCCGCCATTTGCAAGGGATAGCATCGAAGATAATTGATAAATCAAAACTATGTCCCGGCCTTTACGACATCTGATTCCGGAGAACCGCTAATGAGCACCAATAAAGAGTTAATGCAGCGTCGCAGCAATGCCGTCCCGCGCGGCGTGGGACAGATTCACCCGATCTTTGCCGCCCGGGCGGAGAACTGCCGGGTGTGGGATGTGGAAGGCCGGGAGTATCTCGATTTTGCCGGGGGCATCGCGGTGCTCAACACCGGACATCTGCACCCGGAGGTGATTCGTGCAGTAGAAGAGCAGCTGAAAAAACTGTCGCATACCTGCTTCCAGGTGCTGGCCTACGAGCCCTATCTGGAGCTTTGCGAGATCCTGAACCAAAAAGTGCCGGGCGATTTCCCTAAAAAGACCCTGCTGGTGACCACCGGCTCCGAAGCGGTGGAGAACGCGGTGAAAATCGCCCGCGCGGCCACCAAACGTAACGGCACCATCGCCTTTACCGGAGCCTATCATGGCCGCACCCACTACACCCTGTCGCTGACCGGGAAAGTGGCCCCGTACTCGGCGGGCATGGGGCTGATGCCGGGTCACGTCTATCGCGCCCTCTATCCCTGTGCGCTGCACGGCGTCAGCGACGACGACGCCATCGCCAGCATCCATCGCATCTTTAAGAACGACGCCGCGCCGGAAGATATCGCCGCGATTGTGATTGAACCGGTGCAGGGCGAAGGCGGTTTCTACGCTACCTCGCCTGCTTTTATGCAGCGCCTGCGCGACCTGTGCGACGAGCACGGCATCATGCTGATTGCCGATGAAGTGCAGAGCGGCGCGGGACGGACCGGCACCTTCTTCGCCATGGAGCAGATGGGCGTGGCGGCGGATATCACCACCTTCGCCAAATCCATCGCTGGCGGCTTCCCGCTGGCGGGCGTGACCGGACGCGCCGAGGTGATGGACGCTATCGCCCCCGGTGGACTGGGCGGCACCTACGCGGGCAGCCCGATTGCCTGCGCCGCCGCGCTGGCGGTGATCAAGGTGTTCGAGCAGGACGATCTGCTGCAAAAAGCCAATGCAGTGGGTGATGCCCTGCGCGAAGGTTTACTGGCGATAGCCGAAAAACACCGGGAAATTGGCGACGTTCGCGGGCTGGGGGCGATGATCGCCATCGAGCTGTTTGAGGATGGCGACGCCCATAAACCGCACGCCGCGCTGACAGCGGAGATCGTCGCCCGGGCCCGGGACAAGGGTTTGATCCTGCTCTCCTGCGGCCCGTACTATAACGTGCTGCGCATTCTGGTGCCGCTCACCGTGGAAAAGGCGCAGATTGAGCAGGGGCTGGCAATTATCGCCGAATGTTTTGACGAGGCGACGCAGGCGTAACGCATTTAACATCGCCCGCATTTTGGTGCGGGCTGGGGAGTGGATGAATATGAGTCGCTACACAAAAGCACCGGACCTGGTTGTTGATCAGTGGTTTAACACCCCTGCACCGCTCACCCTGCAGTCGCTGCGCGGTAAAGTGGTGGTGATGGAATCTTTTCAGATGCTGTGCCCCGGCTGCGTCTCCCACGGCCTGCCGCAGGCGTCGCGGATCTTCGCCACCTTCCCGCAGGATAAGGTGGCGGTTATCGGGCTGCACACGGTATTTGAACACCATGACGTGATGACCCCGCGGGCGCTGGAAGTGTTTCTGGCCGAATTCCGCATCCCCTTCCCCGTCGGCGTGGACAGACCGTCTGCGGACAACGACATTCCGCAAACCATGCTGGCCTATGGCATGCGCGGCACGCCGACGCTGACGATCATCGACCAGCAGGGGAACGTGCGGCAGCAGCATTTCGGCGAGGTGAATGATTTGGCGCTGGGGGCGGAGATTGGGGCGCTGTTGAATGAAGTGGTGGTGCGTGAGGGTGAAGAGGATGTGGGAGCGGGGTGTGGGGATGGAGGGTGTGCGGTTTGAAGATGGGGGTTATCTGCGGAGTGGATATAGCTCATTTGCCAGAAGACGGTAGCAGAACACGGAGTAATGCCCAGAACAGGAAAGTGAAAATGGCTATTTTTACGAAGCATCGCCATGCGGGTGATACCCACTCTTCTGGTACCTCAGGAAAACGTATTTTACGAGTTATTGTGTTGTAAGCGGCAGCATCGTGATGAATGAAATGTGAGGTTGCGATAATCAACATGCTAAGTAAATCGGCCAGGATCACGGAAGGTTGCATCTAATCCTGGGGGCAGGTCAAAATGGTGAGCAACGCTCCATTTGACCTGCAAACTATTCAGAATCCATCAAAGATAAAATCGAGAGCATTTTTGATGGTTTGCCTGTGGGAACGAACGTCCATCACTTCATCACCAATCTGCGAAAGCCTGATACTCGCCATTTCGTGAGTCATAACCAGATAGTCGCTACCCTCTATATTTAGAACAGGTGTCAGGCGCTTAACTGGATTATTTACCAGCCTGTTCACAGGAAACAATGGGATAACCAGGCGCGTATGCAGCTCATCAATAATATCGCTCTGCACATCAAGTAAATAAGGATAAGCCTTGCTGTTTCCTTTATTGCGATAAACCACGTATTGCATGGTTAAAACGTCCTGTAATCGTCCGACAAAAGGCCGTGCTCATCAGTAATACGATTGAGCTCCTGCAAACCTGCTCTGTTTTCAGCTTTCCAGCGTTCAACGCCTGTGGCACTGATTTCTTCTTTAAGCGCAGCAGTAAGCAACGCAGACAGATTGATTCCTGCTTCACGGGCTTGCTCAAGCAGTACAGGTTCTAGCGTGACGCTGACTGTCTTTTTATGTCGTACACTCACAACCGGCATAGGACCTCCTGAAATTACACGTGTAGTAAGCACATGTATCAAGTATGGGGAAGATTTAAGCAAATGGCAATGAGAGGTGACTATCGGGAGGAGCAACATCTTTGAGACTGTAATTTAAATTATGTATCTGCCTGTTTTTTATATGTTCATACCAATAACGCAGACAGACAAATGATGGACGAAGATAAACTAAAAGCGCTGGGTGCTGAACTGGCTACATAACAGCCAGAAATACGTCTGCTGGAAGGACGCCCAGGAGCAGCATCGCGATAGATGAAAACCGCCGCGAACTGCTGAACGACAACTATGTTCGTCTTCTGTACACCCTTCCCAGCTTATAAGTACTGAATAATTCATTCTTCATTACTTACGATGAAAGCTGAGTGAATACGTTTGCCGCAACTCTGGAAAGCGGCTCGAATTTCTAAATATTACCTCTGCACAAACGCCGGAAAATTAAAAAGCTACGTTTTACGTAGTATCCGCTAAGTACAATAACGACGACTATTTAAGTGATGAACGAACACTCTACTCACAATCAAATCTTTAGTCGGCACCATAAAGAAGTGCTTATTGTAAAAGGAGAAGGACATGAAAACGGACTGGCATAAAGCAGACATCATCGCATCGATAAAAAAGAAAGGAACCTCCCTTGCCGCGCTCTCGCGCGAAGCGGGACTGCGTTCTTCGACCTTAGCCAATGCGCTAGAGAGACCGTGGCCTAAAGGTGAATTGATCATTGCCGAGGCCATTGGCATGCCGCCGGAAGAGATCTGGCCAAGCCGGTATTACAAGGATGGTGAGTTGATGGATCGCCGTTTACTGATGAGGAAAAGAGTGGCATAGCGTTGGTTAACTCCCACTGGGTGACTTCACAAATTCATTAAATCTATAGATTCACGGTTTACATCACCCTTCATTTGTTATGTGATCCTGTTACAGGTTTCGGTAGTTCGCTACCACGCCAACCGTAACAGGATCTCATTGATGAATTTTTACCAGGCTGACCCTACGCTGGAGAACTACTGGCGCGGGGTGATTCTTTTTGGACGGAACGTCGCATCTTACAAATTCGCGATGGCTCATGCCCTGTATGAGATTGATAAGACCGGCAGCGATCTCATCACCCTCGACGAACTCGCCGTACCGTTCAGCCGCCATCTTTGTGAGCATCTGAAACACGCTCCGAAGCAGATTACCTCTAGCGGCAGCAAGTTTCTGGAAACCTGCGTTCAGTTCAACAATGACGAGATGTCTCACGCCAAACTGATTGAAACCACCGTACGGATGGGCTTTAACAACGTGATTGACGCCTTCCATAACGTGAATGCGGGCGAGATCGAAAAACGCTTTTTCATTGATGAGCGTACGACCCATAAAGGGATCCGTCTGACGGAGAACTTTTTTCATCTGGGGGAGCGCCAGCAGTATCACAACCTCGCTTTTGAGACCAACGCGCGCTGGAATCTGGTCGAACAGGCCTGGGCAATGGGCGTATCCCGCAACCTGGTTGCCGTCGAGTTCGACGAGGATAATCAGCTGCTGTTCAGCCACGTGAACGCGCGTCGGGTCAATATCACCAGCTGTCGCGATAGCCTGAATGGCTACCAGAAAGGACGCTGCTTCTACTGCTTTAAACCCATCAGCCTGATACCGGGCGATCCCGACCTGGCAGACGTTGACCACTTTATCCCGTGGGCGGCGCGCGATGAGGTAGCCAATATCAACGGCGTGTGGAATTTAGTGCTGGCCTGTCAGTGCTGCAATCGCGGTGTAGAGGGCAAGTCCGCCCGCCTGCCGGGCAGCAGGCTCCTGCAGCGGTTGCATGCCCGCAACGAGTATTTTATCCAGAGCAAACTCCCGCTGCATGAAACCATCGTCAAACAAACAGGAACCCAAACCGCCACGCGGAAAAACTTCCTTGAAAATAACTGGAACGCTGCCAAAGTGAGGCTGTTCCATATCTGGGAACCCAAAGCCGAAGGCGAGGCAACATTCTAATGACTCTTAAATATTATCAGGACAATGCGCAGACCTTCTTCGACGGGACGGTGAATGTCGATATGTCGTCGCTCTATGAGACCTTTACCCGACATCTTGCGCCCGGTGCGCGGGTGCTGGACGCTGGCTGCGGCTCGGGGCGTGATGCCAAAGCGTTTCAGGAGATGGGGTATCAGGTGGATGCGTTTGATGCGTCGCCTGCGATGGTTGAGCTGGCGCAAGAGCATACCGGGTTGCCAGTTCAGCTGATGACCTTTGCGGATGTGGACTGGAAGGAAGAGTTTGATGGGATTTGGTGCTGTGCTTCGTTGTTGCATGTTCCGGCTTTCGAACTGCCGGGGGTGATGCAGAGGCTTGCGGATGCGCTTAAGCCTGGCGGGGTTTGGTATGTGTCGTTTAAGTATGGGGATGGGGAGCGGGAAGTGGACGGAAGGAGGTTTACGGATATGGATGAAGTGGCGCTCCGGAGGATGTCAGGGGCCGTACCGGGGATTGAGATAGAGTCGTTATGGACGACCAAGGATAAGCGCCCCGGGAGGGATGAGGTTTGGTTGAATGGGGTGGTGCGGAAGAAATAAAAGAATAAGTTGTTCACTTAATTCAGCAGCAACAGTCTATCCCGACTGATTTACTCTTACTAACAAATTAGTTTCTCTCTGTAATAATAAGCGAAAATTTATATTCAATGACATGCTCAAGATTCAACGTAACGCTTCGCAAGCAGGGTCCGTGAGCTTTTACATTTTAGCTTAATGATGCATAGCCTGGCTCTACACAAACATTCACGAAAGGAGTAACCTTAACGGCTTAAATATTAATCTTTATTATCAAGGGCTAAGATGGCCGGGACACCTCTTCAACATCAGATCCTACGTGCATGGCAACGTATTGAATTTTTTCAGCCTTATACACTTGAAGAAAAAGATAAATGTCTGCGAATTTCATGTTCGCAACTTATAAAATACGGTGATGCTTTACTTCCATGGCATTCAGAAGAATTATGTCAACAATATCAAATCCCATCGAAAGCAAATTTCACTCTTCATATCGGACTTTTTGATAAAAGCATCGCCAGCAAGATTAGCCGGAAAGTCTTTGGTGAAGATGATGAAGAGTGCGAGCAGCGACTGAATCAGGAAGGAACGACATGTTTTGCTAAGGTTCAGCTAAATCAGGAAGGCGTCCCAGCAATAGATAGACTGTCGGTAAGCTCGTTGCCCTGGGCTTTGGGGCACTTACAAAATAAGCGGTTCCAGAAACTGGAATCCGTTATATTTGCCAATGGCTGCATGAGACTAGCCGATACGCTAAGTGCTTTCAGCAATACTTTAAAGCCCTTACAAGAAAAAGGTTTGGGCGTGTTACGTTCGGGCGATATCCTAACGTTGTTGTTAACACATTTAGTGGAATGGGCTGATTTCAAACCAGAATGGCAATATGCCATACAGATCGAATGGTCTGAAAGCAAGGTGGTTAAACAAGAGACGCAGCAGGAAGATGCGACTGACGAGGAAGAAGATTCCGAGAAACTATTTGCCCTACCTATCCTCAACAGCTTCTTTTTTGAAGATCTAGAATATGCTAATGCGGTGCTAAACAATAATAAAGGTAAAGCACTCGATAAATATCTTTCTCAGTGTGTCGATAGAAAACCCGATCTCTATTCGCAGGCTGGCTTAGCTTCAATAATCAAAAGCTTACATCCAGCAAAAATGCCTCAAGGGCGCTGGCCTGCAGAGCCAGACCATGCAATGTCGTTGATGCAGCAATTTGCGATTAATACAGCTGTGGAGGAACTAGCGGAAGGAGGGATCTTATCGGTCAATGGCCCCCCGGGAACAGGTAAAACCACCCTTCTCCGCGATCTGATAGCACATAATATAGTCGAACGTGCAAAAGTACTTGCACGCTTTAACAAAATTGAAGATACCTTGGATCCGCAAGGCTTCATTGTCCCGGAGCTAACAGGTTTCGAGATGGTTGTTGCCTCTTCCAATAATGCCGCAGTAGAAAACATTTCGAAGGAACTTCCTCAAAAAAAATCACTGGCTAAAGAATTCCAGACATTTGAATATTTGTTCCCCACCGCTAACCAAATTGCAGCAGAATATTTACCGAAACGACACCGTAAAATTTTCAAATCACAAAGCGGCAAAGAGAAAGAGTTTCATATTTTCCGTCCACTGGAAGAAGAAAAACAGTGCTGGGGATTAATCTCGGTTGCATTAGGCAAAAAGAGTAACAGAGAGAAATTGGCACAACGCTTATTCTTTGATGAGCATTTCTTACGCGACACTCCCGCTGAAACGCAACGCCCAGAAAAAGAGAATTTCCTGAACCTATGGCGATGGAAAGCATGTCTAAATAAACTTTCATTCGCAGATGCCAAAAATAATTTTAATAAATGCCTTGAAAAGGTCGAAGAACAACAAAAATCCCTGGAGAAATATAGCGCTCTGCTGGAAGAGAAACCAGACAACACTCTCGCTAACCTTATTATGGAAATGGCCGACATAACTGCGAAATGCGAAGAAAACCTTAGCGAACTCGGCCATCTTGAAGCAGAGCGAGATATAGTCTCGAAAAAAATACAATATACCACTCGTCAGCAAAAATTGATTGAAAGCGAGGCTCCTGGATGGCTGGATCGGTTATGCAAAGGGAAAAAATATCGTTCGCATCAGGAGTTATTACGTGCAATAAAATCTCAATTGTTTGAGTTAAATGCGCAGTTAATTGAAAAAATGACGTCCGTTGCAGACAGCAATGTTAAGCTGATGAAAAAACAGACAGCGAAGCGAGAGGCTCAACTAAAAATAGACAAAATTAATAAACAGATAATAAAACAAGAACAAGCGCTCGAGGCTTTACAAAACAGGTTTCATCGTGTCATGGTCCCTGACAGAAAGTTGTCCATTAATAATGCCAATCTGCAGCGTACCGCGTTCTGGCAAAATGGCGAAATAAACCGTCTGCGTTCAGAACTTTTTTTGGCAGCGATGAATTTACATCAGGCCTGGCTATATCAAGCTATGGGGCTTAGGCATTTCAGGGATTTCATTTTTACATTGAGCACATTCCTGAGCGCTCCTCATAAGCACCCTTCCCCAATACGCTGCTGGCAGACGTTGAGTATGTTCGTTCCTGTGCTTTCAACAACATTCGCCTCCGTTAGCCGGATGTTATCTGGAGTAAAAAGTGAAGAGATTGGCTGGTTAATGATTGATGAAGCTGGCCAGGCTTCTCCGCAACAGGCTGTAGGAGCCATTTTAAGAGCCAAACGAGTACTGGTAGTCGGCGATCCATTACAAATCGAACCGGTCTTCACCGCCTCTCCTGCTCTGGTCAAACGTCTTTGTGAGGATGTTATGCAAGAGCAAGCGAAGAATTGGAACCCTGCAAAATTTTCGGTCCAGCAGCTGGCTGACCGGGTAAACCATTGGGGTTGCGAATTAGAGGTAATGAATAGCAACATATGGATCGGTGTCCCATTATGGGTGCATCGACGTTGTATCGAGCCAATGTTTAGCATTGCCAACAGACTGGCTTATAATAACCGTATGATCCATGGTCTTCCTTCCGAAAAAATTCGCTGTCAACTTGTTAATAACAATCTGGAAAATCATTGGCTTGTTTCAAGTGGTGGCCAGGGAGAGCGACAGTACCGAGACAGTCACGGCAAAAGTTTACTTATATTACTCGATCGACTTTTATGTGAAAATATTTCATTAGAGTCGATTTACGTCATCACTCCTTTCAAGGTTGTTAAATCTGAAATATCAAAACTGATTGAACAACGCAGCTTAAGGATATGGCAACAATCCTCACCTTCCATTACGTCAAAGGCCATCAAAGAGTGGCAAAAACGCTGCATTGGGACGGTCCATACTTTCCAGGGAAAAGAAAATGATATCGTGATTTTGATCCTGGGATGCGACGAGCAAAATGATGGCGGAGCTAAATGGGCCTCGAGTAAACCTAATCTATTGAATGTAGCTGTCACTCGCGCCAAAAAGAATATTTTCGTTATTGGCGACCCGAGTGTATGGAACATTTTACCTGGGTTCAATAGTATTTATGATACTTTAAAAGAGTTGCAACCAGATGATATTTTGACGGTTAATGCTAGCGAACAACTATTTTAAAAAGAGAAGGGCTGGCGACAGCCCTTATAACCCGATTAACCTAAAAATGTCTATATTAAGAAAGCTGCTGAGGATTAGATAAAGATTCATTCTATTAACTAACCCTTCAGCCACTTTCATTAAGTCGTTAGTGCAACTCTCTGATATTTTAGGATTTTTCACATCAGAAAGTAGGGGCCAGAAAAATTAACGCTTAACGGTTCAAGCAACCACTTTGTCAAACAAGGCTCAATCACATTCGGAGGCAGATGCCCCCGATGATCATTTGCTGATTAATCGCCTTCAGCTTCGATAAATTTCTGAGCCAAGCAAGGCGGTAAATTCTGAAGATACTGGATAGAATCACGAATGAGTTCGTCCACAGTTTCATCACGCTCACGTAAATTTTGAGACCATCCTCTCCCCGGATGCATAAAGTCCCAGCGAGGACGTAAACCAGTGTAGCGATGCTTACCTGGGTCATGATTACCGAAACCATCAATAGACGAATTCCAAATCGGTTTAAAGCGAGAGATAACCAGCGATTCTCCCAACGGGATCCAGATGTCATCAACAACCAAAAATCGACAATAAAAATCTTCAATCGAAAGATTTTCCGCTGCGCGAACACTTTCGGCATGTTCTTTCAAACGTCTAAACAGAACGTTTCCAACCTTATCAGGATTGGTAAGCCCCATTCTCGCCCCTGCTGGGACGGCTTTACCCACGTAGATAGGCAATCGAAATTGCCCATCGCGATTCAGTTCTGCCAGTTGTCCATAAGCAGGATGATCGCCTGTGTAATAAATGGCGTAAATCCCCGCACCTGGAAATGAGGTTAACTCTTCCAGAGGATGAGCATCTTTGCTCAACAAGGCTTCCGCAACACTGGCACCTAAATTTTGCTTATCAAGTGGATTAAATGGAATGACCTTTCCTGTCATGCAGAAGCCCTTTTATTATTCTCACCCTGCTTGAGGATGTTTCCAATTTCAGAGGTCAGTAGCTTTTCAGCTACACTGCTGGCAACGCAATACGCCAAGTGAACCGGCACAGCGTTACCCAACTGCCTCATAGTTTCAGTCCAGCTCCCGTGAAAACGATAACTATCGGGAAACGTTTGAATTCTGGCACTTTCTCGCACAGTAAAATAGCGTACTGAGCCATCATCACGCACGAGCATGTTCTCGCCCCCAGGAACACCATGAGCACCTGCTTTGAGCGTTTTAGCTGGCAGATCTAATGGGCTTCCCGTATGACCGGGATAAGTTCGCGCTCCCGCCTGGAACGCATGATTCCGGATCATATTTGCCGCCTTCGTTTCAGGATCTGGCAAATCTGCAATAGCATCTCGAACTGTTTTCCACGGAAGTGTATCGGGCGGATTTTTACGCAATTTTGCGATACGGCTAACCATCTGGCTTGGAACAACTGGCATTTCTAAACCGTGTCGCTTCCAATAATCACCAGTAACCCACTGATCATAAATAAGTGCATCATAACTGTGAGTTGGTTTAGGGAACGACCACTCAATTTCAAGATCATCGCGGAAACCAACAATGAAGACACGCTCACGCTTTTGTGGAATACCGTAGTCTGCTGCATTGACCAACGTAGCCAGAACGTTATAAGTAAGCCCCTTCCCTTTGTTCTTTCCACTGGTTTTTTCTTCCTGCAAGCGTTTCAAATGCTCGCTCCAGTCTTCGCCATTTCGCGGCGCTACTTCAGGAAATTCAAGCTGCAACTGGATGTACTGGAAATAGCTCGCAAAGGTTGCCCGAGTTAGCCCTTTCACGTTCTCGACGATGAAAGCCTTAGGACGAATTTGTCTGATCGCTTCCGCTGTCGCTGGAAACATATCCCGCATGTCGGAATTAGCCTTGTGCTTACCACCAATTGAAAATGGCTGGCAAGGCGGCCCTCCTGCAAGAAGGTCAATCCCTTTAGGGATTTTTGACCAATCAAATTTTCTTACATCGCCCTCGAAAAGATCCCAATCACACAACAGCGGAAAACCGTTCTTTTTGTTTTCACGGACGGTATCACAGGCCCATTTATCCCATTCAACAACCGCAAGATGCTCAAAACCAGCAATTTCACAACCCATAGCCAAGCCACCAGCACCGGCAAATAGCTCTACAGATTTCATACTTAATCTCCGCCTCATGGCTTATGGTCTGCATCTTAGCAATTTAATCCGTTCATCGGAACCAGCAGACCAAGCCCCATACAGCTGACAATGCCAGTTGATGTATGGGACAAAATTAAACGATAGACCGCCTTTTGTGCCATGTTGGGCGCATCAACATAGGCGCCTTAGGCTTATCACCTGGAGTTTTGTCAGTTAACCGCTCTCTTAACGAATACCGCTAATTTGCTTGTTTATCCGTGGCAAGTCGTCACGACAGGCTTGAACGGGACGCCGAGCTAAGTGTGGAACGGTTAAATTGCTTGGTATAGGTTTAGAGACGGCGGCGCGTCTTCCTGCTTCAAAGGGGCGCATACTGGCGTATGCAGTACAAGGTTGAGCCTAGTAGCCACAAAAATCGAACCTCGGGTCAGCATCGCGCTTTATGCTGAGTGCTTCTTCGGAGTTCTGCTGTGACTGTAGCAGTGTGCGGGCTGTCACCGGAACTGATGGGGATTAAGAACCAGCCCGCGATGATAAAAAATCGGGCGCTTGACCGTTCAGTCGCTTACCTGTGCGAAGCTCTTTCCGTCTGGCTGGCCGCAGGAAATGAAATTAATTATTCTGCACAGGATAACGACATGTTAATGGCCATCGGATACAGACCTGACGCGCCTTCGCGCGATGATAATCGTGAAAAATTCACGCCTGCACAGAGCATGATTTACACCCGCCGACGCGCCGAACTGGCCGCGCAGTAGCCTGTCAAAAAATTCCCATAATTCCCGCCATTTTTCCCGAATTAAGCCATGCATCCAAAGGGTGCATGGTTTTGCATGTGTTTTCTCGCCCCTGTACTCCCGACCAGCGCCAGTCCCGGCGCGGCCTGAGCCCACCTTTGCACCTGCATTAAAAGCGGCCCCTTAAGCGGGCAGGCGTGGCGGGGAGAGCATTGCGCGCTAGAAAATTATTCTTTTGTTAATACTTCCTCGAATTTTCTTTTCAAATCCTCAAATTTATCAATCAATCTATCAATATATTCTGAATTTCTATAATGTATAAGCGCTTGTGTGAATTCATTTAAAGAAACATCATTTTCCAAAACCTTCCCATCTAAAAAGTCTTTATAAGAAATGCAATTAAGCCCATTACTCAATGAATCACCTATATATTTCTGCTCAAGTGATCTAATGGTGGGAAAGCCTTGGGTGTTATATCGTAACTCCATCGATATGTTTTTAATCAACTCTGTTATCAGAGTTTCATCACTTGTCGGGGAAAACACAGATGAGTCTCTGTTTTTTCTGAATAGCTCAGCCCAACAAAGATACTGGCCAATATAATACCTAGTACTATGTTCACAATAAGAGTCAATTATCAGTGGATGATTTTTCTTAATGTATAAAAGCCTCCCTAATACGCCATTGGCAGCACTAAGCAGAGTCAATCTCCATCGACCTATTTCCAGCTCTCTATGCTTCCTCAAACTATAATAACGTTCTTCCTCATTCTGCCTCATTTCGCTCTCAAACTTCAATTTGCTTTTATATGATTCAATTCCTCTTTTATCAAAATGAGTTAAAAATATTTTACAAACGCATCCTACAACTGCTAAAGAAACACTTGAGGAAATAATCCCTTCCAAAAAAGCGTTCATTTCTCGCCCCTTTCTAATAGAGCATTAAAATCAAAACCCGGAGGGTTGTGCTTAATAACATCAGATATTAATCTGAATGACCTAAATTGAGCTTCTCTTAATGCGGAAATATTTAATTTAGTAGTTAATATACAATGATTTTCACCTCCTTTAACATATATTTTATTTGAGATGGTACTGCTAGTTGGTTGCAATACGCACGACCCGCCATATTGAGAGGTATTTGATTGGGCAACATAGCAATGCAGATCCCTAGCCGCTGACTCAGTGATGTGTTGATAATAATTTATATCTTTATTCCAAACACATGCAAATAAAACATCTAATTGAGAACGGAAGAGAGCCCTATGCTCAATATTAGCAAGTTCAAAACAGTTATAGGTTGAAAAAGATATTCCCTTCCATTTTACCAAGTGATAGCGTTGCTTGTTAACCTTCGGCTCCCCTACTTTTAACCTTAGAGAGCTCAACATTTCAATCTCACCAGGAGCATAGTGGTTCTTGACTCTAAATGACAGAAGACTTGATTTGTGTTTGTAACTGGTGGTGTATGGTAACATTTCGACCAGTATGTTATTTGCACAATCATTTATTACCCAATGTTCTAGGCCAAAAATGAAAGCTATCTGTTTACGCCTAGAATGCGCTGCCATAAAGGGCAACCATGAAACAGGGATTGATAATTCTGGAAGAAGTAGAATATGGACATTTTCTTCCGTAGCCGAGTTTAAAATTCTATAAAGATTTCGTTGTCTCTCATAGCTTAAATTTGGCGACTGATCTTTTCTACAAGCACTCTCTATTGAATGCTCTTCAACTTTCATGTTTGCCAGAGCAACTCTAACTTCCTGTTCACTATACTTACGATTTACATCCACTCTAATTTCTAGAGCTTTATTATCCTTTATTTTCCGTACACTACAATGTTTTGAGTGATATTTATTTGCAGTGATGAATTTATTAAGTTTTTTCCTGTGGAGGGCATCAATCAAATCAAACAATTGTCTCTCATCAGCATGGATATAACGAGGAGTCTTATTGATTTTTTTATCCTCTAGCTGAATGCCATTTATTTTTTTGTATAATCCTTCCTCAGTTAGATCCCCGTCATAGTTAGTGTAATTGGCCAATGGCCAGGATACTAGGTTATGTCGGATCATGTTACTATCTCTGAATCTCCGCACTAAATTAGCCATTCTTGGCTTTTGTATCAATAACAACCTAATGCTCTCAAGCGCATTATTATCCGAGATCTCGTCACCTAAAAGCACATTCAAATCAAGAAGAGCAACGTTTAGACATAAAGATATATCAATATACTCATGCATTCCATTTAAGAGTTTTAACGTTATGGGGTTTTTAGAGTCCTTCCATTTCATCTTGTTGATGGTTTCATTTATTTGCTTATAGAATGAAACCGAAAAGCCATACTTTCTTGTGATTAAAGTATATGAAAGCACTTTCTCCCATAGTCTACTAAATCTAAGGCAGTTTTCCCCCTTAAAAAACATCGTAATTTGTTTTAATGTATTTTCACTTGATGGAAGATTACAAAGCCTGTGCGCCAATATATGAGATGATATATACTTTGACAATTCTGTTTCATTCTCGGCCAACCCAACTATACTTCTAAATTTATTTACAGAGCCGTCAAATAAAATATCATATGCAAATTTGTCAAGATCGTTTGATATATGTTCATCGGGTAGAAATCTAAAAGCACTGCTTCTGTTTTCAATTTCTTGTTTAAAAAGTTGAAGCCCTGCTAAACTATGTTCTTTATTAAAATAATGAAAAATAAGTTTATCTTTTTGAACTGGTAAACCATGATATTCTTCAGTTAACGAAAAATCGTTGCTTTCCTCAGTAGTGGGCTCTATGAAATCACCAAGAGTATCATCTATAAAATTTATGACCTCATCACCTTTGCTATCAATATCAATGTTAGGAGAGGAAAATACAAAGAGAATATCATCCACATATCTCCCATAGTATGATGGATTTATTTGTGATTTTATATCATTATCAAAACGCATCAAATACCAGTTAGCTAAAACAGCAGAAGAAGTAAATCCAATCGGGATCCCTTTATCAACTGAATGTGGATGAGTCTCGCTAATATAAGGAGATATTTTTTCTCTGTACTTTTCATGCATAGATCTTAATTTTTCATTCAAAAACAATGAAAAATCTTTCGTTTCATTAAGTTGTTTATCTTTGATGAGAGACTCAATATCATCAAAATCAATATCGATATTATAATAAAAACCCTTAAGATCTAATGAAAGGATAGCTACATCATTTTTATCTTTTTCAATAATTTCTATCGCTTTATCTATACCACCATCCCTCCATCGATTGTAATTTTCTATATATCTTTCAAAGAGATTTTTAGCAGTTACTTTACCCGAAGACTCAGTGTTTTTTGAATATTTTTTAATAGTTCCAGAGATTCTGTTTCCATATACAGAATTTGAAAACATATCATCAATCATGGACCCCACAAACATAGACCATAATGTTTCAATTAGATATATTTCCACAGGGGCTACAATTAAATAATTCACCGCACTTACTGAATACTCGTTAGTCGTTTTGTTATTACTTAAAAAAAGCGCACCACTTTTTTGCTTAATATCAAGATGACTCTCAATTTTTTTAGGTAAAATATCCACATCTATTTTATTCAACCATTGCTCAAAGTCATTCTCATTTTTGTTATTGAAAAAACTGACAACCTTATTTATTTTTCTATCAAAGTTAGTATTTTCGAATCTGGCAACTTCAGCTTTCAAATAGAAATTTAAGTTTTCATAGTATGCATATGACTTAAGACAGTTATATGCACTAATAACTACATCTTTTGTTATCATAACTCACCATTCCGCTTTGTGGTTTATCAATATTTACTTTAATTACATTAATCGATTAACAATCGATAATATCTATGGATTCGTCATCTTTATCTTTTCGCATAATCATATGGTGTTATATTAGCAGTACGATTTCCATCTAAATAATCAGCCCACCACTGCACCATCAAACGACGCTCATCCAAATGCTCTGAAGTTTGAATATAGGCAGCACGCACATTGTTACGCTCAGAATGGCTTAACTGACGCTCTATCGCGTCATCGCTCCATAACCCTGACTCCCCCATAGCACCACGCGCCATCGTCCTAAATCCATGTCCGCAAACTTCGGTTTTCGTGTCATAGCCCATCGCACGCAATGCGCTAATTACCGTGTTTTCACTCATGACCTTAGTTGCATCATGATCCCCCGGGAACAGCAGCTCTTTATCACCACTAATCTGCTTAAGCTGCTCTAACAAAATCATCGCCTGTCGACTGAGAGGAACGATATGCTCCTCTTTCATCTTCATGCCACGGTATGAGTAACGCACGCCTTTAATTTCTTCTCGCTTTGCCGGTATACGCCAAAGAGATTTATCGAAATCGAATTCATCCCAACGCGCAAAACGTAACTCACTGGAACGCACGAAAGTTAGTAAGGAAAGCTCGACAGCGATCCGTGTCATTACCCGGCCACGATATGCCGCAAGGCGTGCCAGAAACTCAGGGAAGCGGCTAAAGGGTAAAGCGGGGTAATGTCGCGCTTTGGTTGTCGATAAAGCACCGGCCATGTCACTTGCTGGATTTGAGTCGATGTAATCGTTCTGTACGGCATACCGCATAATGGCCGTGACGCGCTGTTGCAGGCGCTGAGCGACGTCGTGCTTACCACTGGCATCAACTTTTTTAATCGGGGCTAACAGGTGGCTGGTTTTGAGCTGACGAATGTCAGACGAACCGATGTGGGGGAAGATATAAAGTTCAAGATAGCGAAGAACGCGCGATCGATGGTCTTCACTCCATCGCTTGTTACTGGCATGCCATTCACGAGCAATGGTTTCGAAAGTGTATGCACCCGAATCCTCGGCCTGAGCTTCTTTCTGTTCGGCTTTTGGGTCAATACCCTGCACTAACAGCTTTTTAGCTTCGTCGCGCTTTGTTCTTGCCTGAGCAAGCGTCACAGTAGGCCAAACACCAAAAGCGAGGCGATCCTCTTTTTTGTCAGAGGGGCGTCGGTATTTCATGCGCCAGTATTTAGAACCCTTGGCCGAAACCTCGAGATATAAACCGCCACCATCGGCCATTTTGTAGGTTTTGTCTTTTGGCTTTGCGGTCTCGACCTGTCTGGCGTTGAGCTTCATCTGGGGGCACATTTCTAATCGAACTGAGATTTTCCCAACACTACCGGGATTTCAACGTAAAAAAATAGGCACAAAAAAAGCCGCCCTTGAGCGACTTAATTTTTGCATCTTTTGGTGCCGAAGGCCGGAATCGAACCGGCACGTATTTCTACGGTTGATTTTGAATCAACTGCGTCTACCGATTTCGCCACTTCGGCACTGAAGGGGATGCGGAAACGTTGTGGATTATACCTGTCGCGCGCCGCCATGCAAGCGGCGACGCGCTAAACCGGTGCCAAGTGCCGAAAAAACAACCGCCTTACAGGTCCGACACCGAATAGCGAATCAACCCGGCCGCCTGTGGCTCTGGCAGCGCCAGCACGTTGTTCCACAGATCCTGTATCAGGTCGCAGCTCAGCTTCTCGTTGCCCTTCCCTTTGCTCGGCGACTGCAGCAGCTCGATATCATCCCCGTACTTCAGGGTCAGCTTCTGGATAATCGGCACCACGTCGGTCTCGGCGCGGGTCGTTTCCTGCGGGGTTACGGTATGTTTGTTCGGCCCCACGGCGGCACGCATCATGGTGGCATCCGCCTGCATCCGGCGCTGCATCAGGTCTTTATCCAGCAGGCGCATCGGGTTTACGCCGCCCTTCACTTCCGGATACACAAAGCGGAAGCAGTTGTCATCGCTCAGCTTCTGCATGGCGGCGATCTGCTCGATATTGAGCTTCATATATTCCACCACGTTGGCGTCCGGAGCGGTTTGCAGGCGCGCCATCTGCAGATTCAAAATCTGCGGCTGTATGGTGTCGATAATCTGCTGCTCGGTTTTACCCGCCTTGTTCATCGCCAACACCTGATCCTGGATTTTGCTGCGAAACGCAGGTTCCTGCTCCTTAATCACCTGCCAGCTGGGCATATTGCTGAGCGCGGCGTCGAGCTTTTCAGGCGTGGGCGATTTGTCCCGGAAGAACCAGCTTCCTGCCGCGATACCCACCACTACGGCGATGGCGATACGTACACCCTTTTTCATCGTTCCCTGTCCTTCTGTTAATTAAACCGGCACCCCGCTGTGGAAGCGGAATTCAGCGTCCGGGGATAAGATAAGCGCGGCCTCCACCTCGCCAAACAGCTTCACCCTGGGGGTGATGTCGTCATCACTCACCTGCTGCGCCAGCTGCAGATAGTCCTGATAGTGCCGGGCTTCGGAGCGCAGCAGCGACAGGTAAAACGTCTGCAGGTCGTCATCGAGGAACGGCGCCAGCGCGGCGAAGCGTTCGCAGGAGCGCGCCTCGATATAGGCACCGCAAATCAGTTTATCGATTAGCGTCAGCGGCTCGTGGGTGCGCACGGCTTTCAGCATCCCTTTAGCGTAGCGGCTGGCTGTCATTTTGACGTACGGAATGTTACGCGCCAGCATCGCCTCGCGCACCTGCCAGAAATGGTGCAGCTCTTCTTTCATTAACAGCACCATGCTGTCGATAAGCGCCTGGCCCCATGGGTCGTCGGTCTTCGGCATCACGCTTTTGCTAATCTGCTTATGCAGGGCAATAAAGTCAGGTTCCGGCCCGTCGCGAAAGGTAAAGGCTTCGTAGGGTCTGAGCCACTCAAGCAGCGCGTCCGCACCGCGTTGGTCGGCGACGTATTTGCGCACCAGCAGCAGCGCGGTCTGGGCGGCTTTGAGCTCGCACACCATATGGTCGGTGAGCAGCAGCGGCAGGTTCGCCGGGTCGCGGGCTTGTTCAATCCACGCTTGAGGGGTCGGGCACGGGAGGAAGTGTAAAACTGGGGCGAGTATCTGCGGGTAATCCATCATTGAACCTTGCAAAGCGGCAGCCGAAGCTGCCGCAAATCATACTTAGTGACGCACGCCGGTGTCGTCTTCGTCGAGACCTTCTTCGTCATCTTCGTCTTCGTCACCCTCTTCGCCGTTCGGATCTTCGAAGTAGGTGCCCCAGCCGTCGTATTCCACTTCAAACTTCTCGGCCAGGTTCATCAGCTGTTCAACCTGGGCGTCGATCAGGTCCGCTTTCAGCGCGCCTTCGCTCAGGATGTCGCAGCAGATGACGGTATCGCCCTCTTCCACTTCCAGCTCTTCTGGCTCGGTCACTTCGTAACCCATTTTAAAGGCTTCGACCGCCAGCTTTTCCAGCGCGTCGAAATCATCCGCAGAGAAATGATGCTCGATGGTGTACAGCGCATCCGGATCGCTGCCGTCTTCCAGCAGTTCTTCAATAATCAGTCGCGTCTCTTCGCGCTGTTCTTCCAGCAGTTCTGGGTTTGCCATGGCTCGTTCCTCTTTAAAGTGCGGCAGATACTTCTATTTTCACACACGGATGTGTTTGCCTCCACCTTTGTAAGAAAGATTTGTGAAACGGGGTTGCAACTGCATATTGATACATATAAATTGAATTTTAATTCAATAAGTGGCCTTTGCCATGTGAGGATAAAATGTCTGAACTGTATAAAAAACACTTCCTGAAACTGCTCGATTTTACCCCTGCACAGATCACGTCCCTGCTTGCGCTGTCGGCACGCCTGAAGTCCGATAAGAAAAAAGGTACGGAAGTACAGCACCTTACTGGCAAAAATATCGCGCTCATCTTCGAAAAAGACTCAACCCGCACCCGATGCTCTTTCGAAGTTGCCGCATTTGACCAGGGCGCACGCGTCACGTATCTCGGGCCAAGCGGCAGCCAGATTGGGCATAAAGAGTCAATTAAAGATACCGCACGCGTATTGGGCCGGATGTACGACGGGATTCAGTATCGCGGTCACGGGCAGGAAGTTGTCGAAACGCTGGCGCAATATGCCGGCGTGCCGGTGTGGAATGGGCTGACCAACGAGTTCCACCCAACCCAGTTGCTGGCCGACCTGCTCACACTGCAGGAGCATCTCCCGGGCAAAGCCTTTAACGAGATGGTGCTGGTGTATACCGGCGACGCGCGTAACAACATGGGCAACTCGATGCTCGAAGCGGCGGCGCTCACCGGGCTGGATCTGCGTCTGGTGGCCCCGAAAGCCTGCTGGCCGGAAGAGAGTCTGGTAGCCGAGTGCAGCGCCCTGGCGGAGCAGAATGGCGGCAGAATCACCCTCACCGAGGATGTAGCGGCGGGCGTGAAGGACGCCGACTTTATCTATACCGACGTGTGGGTGTCGATGGGTGAAGCCAAAGAGAAGTGGGCCGAGCGGATCGCCCTGCTGCGCGGCTATCAGGTGAACAGCCAGATGATGGCCCTGACCGGTAACCCGAACGTGAAGTTCCTGCACTGCCTGCCGGCGTTCCATGACGATCAGACCACCCTGGGCCAGCAGATGGCGAAGGAGTTCGACCTGCACGGTGGGATGGAAGTAACGGACGAGGTGTTTGAGTCGGCGGCAAGCGTGGTGTTTGATCAGGCGGAAAACAGAATGCACACGATTAAGGCGGTGATGGTGGCGACGCTGGGGAAATAGGGTGTCCCCTCACCCTAACCCTCTCCCCAAAGGGGAGAGGGAACAGTCAGGTGCGGGTTTTCTATTTGTTCACCAGCATCTTCACAACCACCTTACGCACCTGAGCCGGGTTGCCCACGGCGCACAGCGGTTTGTGGACTTCGCCCGGGTAGAACACCACGAAGTCACCCTCGTTTAAGACCACGGTTTTTTCCTGCTCGCCTTCTGGCAGGAATGCGATGTCTTTGTCAGCCAGCCAGTCGGTGTCCGGCGTGCCGTTCGGCAGGGTGCTGAAGGTCATTCCTTCCTGGCCTTTCAGTACGATCTGGATGTCCAGGTAACGGGCATGATACTCGGCGCGGCGCTCGGCGAACGGCTGGGTCATGTCTTCAGAAACCAGGAAGAACACATTGTTGCCGTCGATATCGTGTTTGCCCGTTGCGGTAGTATCGGTAACGTTCGCTTTAATGTGTTCGATAGCCTGACGCAGCTCTTCTGGCAGCCAGGACTGTAAGTTGTGAATGTTGCCAACGATCATGGTGAAATCCTCAATATAAAACATCGTTTCATTTTTAGCTTTTATACGAGAATTTGTGCTGCCATACCACCACTTTTTGACCGGGATTTGCACTCGCGCATAACCATGCACAGCAAACCGTTTACGTTGCTTAAAGTGTGCATTATTCGCTTGATCCGCCGTTCAGGCCGCGTATAATGCGCCACAATTTGCCAGGAGGAAGCATGCTCAAACATGTTCGACAGAGTGCCCTGATGCGTCTCAAAACAGACGCTGGCCTGCCGTTTTTCTTCCCATTGCATACCCTATTCCCAGAGCCCCTCATTTGAGGGGCTTTTTTTTGCCCGGCGTCAGGAGATAAACATGAATCCGCTTTATCAAAAACATATCATTTCCATAAATGACCTCAGCCGTGAAGAGCTGGAACTGGTTCTGGAGACCGCGGCAAAACTGAAAGCCAATCCGCAGCCGGAGCTGCTCAAGCACAAAGTGATTGCCAGCTGCTTCTTTGAAGCCTCCACCCGTACCCGCCTGTCGTTCGAGACCTCCATGCACCGCCTGGGCGCCAGCGTGGTGGGTTTCTCCGACAGCAGCAATACGTCGCTGGGCAAGAAAGGTGAAACCCTGGCGGACACCATCTCGGTGATCAGCACCTACGTCGACGCCATCGTGATGCGTCACCCGCAGGAGGGCGCCGCCCGTCTGGCGACCGAGTTCTCGGGCGGTATCCCGGTGCTGAACGCCGGTGACGGCGCGAACCAGCACCCGACCCAGACCCTTCTGGATCTGTTCACCATTCAGGAAACCCAGGGCCGCCTGGAGAACCTGAACATCGCTATGGTCGGCGACCTGAAATATGGCCGCACCGTCCACTCCCTGACCCAGGCGCTGGCGAAGTTTAATGGCAACCGCTTCTACTTTATCGCCCCGGACGCGCTGGCGATGCCGCAATACATCCTCGATATGCTGGATGAGAAAGGCATCCCATGGAGCCTGCACGCCAGTATCGAAGAGATGATGGCCGAGGTGGATATTCTGTACATGACCCGCGTGCAGAAAGAGCGTCTGGATCCGTCGGAGTACGCCAGCGTCAAAGCCCAGTTCATCCTGCGCGCCAGCGACCTCGAGGGTGCGCGCAGCAACATGAAGGTGCTGCACCCGCTGCCGCGTATCGATGAGATCACCACCGACGTGGATAAGACGCCGCACGCCTGGTACTTCCAGCAGGCGGGGAACGGCATTTTTGCGCGCCAGGCGTTACTGGCACTGGTTCTGAATCGCGACTTAGCGCTGTAAGGGGAAATGACAATGACACACGATAATAAACTCCAGGTCGAAGCCATCAAACGCGGCACCGTAATTGACCATATCCCTGCGCAGGTGGGCTTTAAGCTGCTGACCCTGTTCAAACTGACTGAAACCGACCAGCGCATCACCATCGGTCTGAACCTGCCGTCGGGTGAGATGGGGCGGAAAGACCTGATTAAAATTGAGAACACCTTCCTGACCGACGAGCAGGTTAACCAGCTCTCCCTGTACGCACCACAAGCGACCGTTAACCGTATCGACGACTATGAAGTGGTGGGCAAATCCCGCCCGGGCCTGCCGTCCCGTATCGAGGGCGTGCTGGTCTGTCCGAACAGCAACTGCATCAGCCATGCGGAACCGGTGAACTCCAGCTTTGCAGTGAAAAAACGCGTCAATGACATCGCGCTCAAATGCAAATACTGTGAAAAAGAGTTTTCTCATTATGTGGTGCTGGCCAACTAATCACGGTGGTAATGCCTTCCCGGCTCTTTATAATGGCCGGGAACATTCATAACGCTGTAATTCAGGAGAAGACATGACCAAAGTACTCGCGACGGAAAATGCACCCGCAGCTATCGGACCTTACGTTCAGGGCGTTGATCTTGGCAGCATGATCATCACCTCTGGCCAGATCCCGGTGAACCCAAAAACCGGTGAGGTACCACACGACGTTGCCGCGCAGGCGCGCCAGTCGCTGGACAACGTGAAAGCAATCGTTGAATCCGCAGGCCTGAAAGTGGGCGACATCGTTAAAACCACAGTATTCGTGAAAGATCTTAATGACTTCGCCACCGTTAACGCGGCCTACGAAGCGTTCTTCACCGAACACAATGCCACCTTCCCGGCACGCTCCTGCGTGGAAGTTGCGCGTCTGCCAAAAGACGTGAAAATCGAAATCGAAGCGATTGCCGTACGTCGCTAACAGCTGATTTTGATGAGCAGAAGGCAGCCCAGGCTGCCTTTTTTTATTATCTGAATCCACAGAGCCAAATAACCTTCAAGCCTTTTCACTGTTCATTTTCATCGCAACTTAAAAGGACTCATTTTTTATTCCGGACAACACTACCCCGCCCAGATGCATTAATCTCTTTTAATGGAATAAAAAATGAAACTGTCAAAGATTGCGTTGGCACTTGCCACTCTCACGGTGGCCTCATCGGCTTTTGCACATGGTTATGTAGAATCTCCGGCCAGCCGCGCCTATATGTGTAAACTCGGTCAAAATATTGATTGCGGTTCCGTACAGTGGGAACCACAGAGCGTAGAACGTACCTCTGGCTTCCCCACCGGCGCCCTGCCACCGGAGGGTCAGCTGGCCAGCGCCGGTATTTCCCATTATTCCCAGCTGGATCGCCAGAGCCTGAATGCCTGGACCAAAACCCCAATTACTGCGGGTCCGAATACCTTCGCGTGGTATCACACCGCACCACATAAAACCACCAACTGGCGTTGGTATATTACCCGGCAGGACTGGAATCCAAATAAACCGCTGACCCGCGATCAATTTGACCTTACGCCGTTCTGTACCATTAATGGTCATGGCCAGGCACCCGCTCAGCGCCAGGAAATGAATTGTAATGTGCCACAGCGTACCGGCTATCAGGTTATTTACGCAGTATGGGAAATTGCCGATACCTCTAACAGCTTCTACCAGGCTATCGACGTTGATTTCGGTAACGGCGGCAATGTCACCCCTGACGAAACGCCGGTTGTGGTGTCTGAATGGACCAAAACCCTCGACGGCCAGATCGCCGGTAACAACGTCAACGCTGGCGACAAAGTGATCGCACGCTTCTTTGATGCTAACGGTGAAGTGGCCTCCCTGCGCACCGCACTGACCGTCTCCTCTGCATCCCAGGGACAGGCAAGCCAGTGGTCTTACGACCTGGCGCAGGCAATCAATGCCGCCCACAGCGACGTGCGCGTCGGTGTTAAAGATGAAAGCGGAGTGGTGAACCCGGTTCACGGCGTGAACAATGTCTACGTGAAAGAGGGCAGCACCCTGAAATCTGTCGCGATCTCTTATGAAGAGCAGCAGGCTCAGGTGAACGAAGGTATCGCAGTGACCAACGTGCAGTTCTCCAGAATCAAGAACGGCGCGGCAACCGTGACCTTCCACGTAAACACCCAGGGTGAGGTAAACCTGGAAGCGCGGGTGATGAACCACGCCGGTGCTGAGAAAGGTTATGTGAAGCAGGACATGAATAACGCCAACCAGGGCGTGAGCATGAACCTGACCGACGTGACTGCCGGTCACCACATGCTGAAATACTTCGCCACCAACAAAGATGGCGTGCTGTTCGCACAGGATGTGATCGACATGATGCTGGAGAATGACGCGTCATCCGACACCACGGCTAAATACGATTACACCTTCCCGCAGAACATTGCCTCTTATAAAGCGGGCACCGTGGTGCTGCAGCAGAAAGATGGCAAAACTTACCAGTGCAAACAAGCGCCATACAGCGGCTACTGCGTTCAGTACGCAACAACCGCGAACCAGTACGAGCCCGGTGTGGGTTCCCACTGGTCTATGGCCTGGACCCTGAAGAACTAAGCAGCCTGCATGCCCGGCGGCGTAAGTTTGCCGGGCATTGTTGTTTTACTGATTGCGCGTCGCGCGCAGCAGCGTCTCCAGCGGATAGACCGCCGCAATCACCACTTCATCCTGAATCTGCGCCGCTTTATCCAGCTCGTTCTGAATCGACGCTATCTCCGCATCATCCAGCGTACCCTGTCGCGCCACCAGATCGGTCAGCCGCAGACCAATCGCCGCCAGCTTATCCACCGTCTGAATCACCGGCTTTATCGCTTTCAGCTGATAGTTGTTCTCGGCCAGCGCCAGCGCGTCCGGGGTGTTGCTCTGCCAGCGGGTAAAGAGATGGCGCAGCGACTCCGCGCTTTCACTGTCTTCGGCATCGCTCACCAGCCTGTCGACCCAGCGATGCATCTGCCGCACGGTGTTGCTCTCCGGGGCCAGCGCATCGGCGAGGCGGTTTAACGGCTCAAACAGATCATAATTTCCGGCCTGGAACTTCAAATGGTTGCGGGTGTAATACTGGGCGGGCTCCAGCGCCTGGGCCAGAATCGTCAGCGCCAGGGTGTCGGTGGTGTTCGCCAGCCGGGTAAACTGCACCTGCTGGCGGGCGTGCTGCTGTAAACCCACCGACACCGTCGACCAGCTGTCGATCGCCTGCAGGCGGGTATACATGTTGTCGATATCGGTCACGTCCTGCGCCGACCACAGCCGCTCCGCCACCGCAAACGCCCGCGGCCACAGTTTGATGTCCAGCACCGGCGCGGCAACGTTCTCCGCCCACAGCGCAGCCTCACCCCCCAGCAGATTTGCCTGCTGGCGGGCATCCGGTACCGCCGGGGCGATCCCTTTCGGCACGGCCTCCAGCCGCTGGCCCGTCACCGGATAGCGGCTGTTACCCAGCAGGAAATAGCCGTCAATCTTGTCATCATTCACGGTAACGACCGGGCGGGTTTCGCCCATCCAGGTATCAACGCTGAACGTCACCTGGTTATCGCTGCGCCAGACGATGTCCTGCACCGCGCGACGGGATTTGCCGTTGAAGTCAATAAATCCGCGCCAGCCCGCCTCACCTTTGACAAGCGTGAAGCTGCCCTCCACCGGCTTGCCTTTCAGGCGTGGCAGGGTAAATGACCAGCTCTGGGCGCTGTCGCTGTCGGTGATCACATCCACATTGTTCAGCCCCTGGGGGACGATCTCGTTGCGGTAGTGGTAGGCGGTGTACTGGGGCTGATCGAGATAAAAGCCGGTGGAGAGGATACCTTTGTAGCCCTGCTTCGCCACCTCGCCCAGCGCGTCCTGCCCTTGCCAGGATTGGATCAGGATGCTTTTCGGCAGATCCGGATGGAAGATCTCATCCCAGCCCACCATCTGACGCTGGTTTTTCTCGAGAATGGTCTCCAGTTTGCGGTTGAAGTACGCCTGCAGCGCGTGGCTGTCGGCAAGTTTGTTGTCGCGCATAAACTGCTGGATCGCCGGGTTGGCTTTCCACTGGCTGTCATCCACCTCATCGCCACCGATGTGCAGATACGGATCCGGGAAGATCGCCGCCAGTTCGCCGATCATTGCGCTGGCAAATGCCCAGGTAGCCTCTTTGGTGGGATCGAGCACCGGCTTGAGCACGCCCCAGTGGCGCTCCATCTCATATGGCCCCGGCGCGCTCATCAGCTCGGGATAGGCCACCGCGATCGACGAGGCGTGGCCCGGCATATCGATTTCAGGCACCACGCGAACACCACGCGCGGTGGCGTAGCGCACCACGTCACGCATCTGATCCTGGGTGTAGAACTGCCCATCGCTGGCCAGCTGGGTCAGCTTCGGGTAGCGCTTTGAGGCAAAACGCCAGCCCTGATCGTCGGTTAAGTGCCAGTGCAGCACGTTCAGCTTGGCCGCCGCCATGCCGTCGATCTGGCGCTTAATGTCGTCAAGCGGAATAAAGTGGCGGGCGGAGTCGAGGAGCAGGCCGCGCCACGGGAAGCGCGGGGCATCTTTGATGCTAACCCACGGCAGCGAGGTATTCTCCGGCCCGTTCTGAATCAGCTGTAACAGGGTTTCCATCGCCCGCAATGCGCCGAAGCGGGTATTGGCGGCGATATTCACGCCACTGGCATCGACGGTGAGGGTGTAGCTCTCATCGCTGTCCGGCTTAGGCTGCGGGGCAACCTTGCGGGCAATAGCGATGGTGATGGTCGCGCTGTCGGGGTTATCGGCCTGCGGCTGGAGAGTCCAGCCGGTTTGCAGGCTGATACGCTGGCGCAAACGGCTCACCGTATCGCCCAGATCGTCCCCGCTGACGCGCACCGAAATGTCGTGGGTAAGCACCAACACCCCGTGGGTGGCCGGGCGCTCGACGCTTGTCGGCCATGGCATCAGGGGCAGATCGCCCGCCGGGGCGGCAAGGGCAGAAGTGCCGAGCAAAAGCCCGGCGGTTAACAGGCTGTAACGCAACATGAATGTTCCTTATCTGACGGGCCAAATTAAGGCAAAACATTCTGTTAACATGTGCGTAAATTAGCGTCAAGCGCGGCGGGCGACGGAGATCACAGGTTGTTGAATTTGGGAAACATACGGATCCCCTCACCCCGGCCCTCTCCCCAAAGGGGCGAGGGAGAAAGGACGGCTCCGTGCAATCCCCTCCCCCCAGCGAAAAGACGGCTCCTCACAATCCCCTCTCCCCTATGGGGAGAGGGTTAGGGTGAGGGGCAGGATTTTTACTGCCACCCATACCGGCAGCTATAAAACCCTTTCACCATCTGGGTCAGCACCATGTACCCGGCGAGGATCGCCACCAGCCACGGGAAGTAGCTGAGCGGCAGCGCCTGTAGCTGCAGGTAGCTCGCAAGCCCCGAGAACGGCAGCGCAATGCCGAGCACCATCACCAGCGCGGTCATCACCATCAGCGGCCAGGCGGCGCGGCTCTGGAAGAACGGCACCCGGCGGGTGCGGATCATGTGCACCACCAGCGTCTGCGACAGCAGCCCCACCACAAACCAGCCGGACTGGAACAAGGTCTGATGTTCCGGAGTATTGGCGTGGAACACAAACCACATCAGGCAGAAGGTCAGAATGTCGAAGATCGAGCTGATCGGCCCAAAGAACAGCATAAAGCGTCCAAGATCTTTCGGATTCCAGCGCTGCGGCTGCTGGATCTGCTCGTCATCGACGTTATCAAAGGGGATCGCCACCTGCGACACGTCGTACATCAGATTCTGGATCAGCAGATGCAGCGGCAGCATCGGCAGGAACGGCAGGAAAGCGCTCGCCACCAGCACGCTGAACACGTTACCGAAGTTGGAGCTGGCGGTCATCTTGATGTACTTGAGCATATTGGCGAAGGTGCGACGGCCCTCGATCACCCCCTCCTCCAGCACCATCAGGCTCTTCTCCAGCAGGATAATGTCGGCGGCTTCACGGGCGATATCCACCGCACCGTCGACGGAAATCCCGATATCCGCCGCCCGCAGAGCAGGCGCATCGTTGATGCCATCCCCCATAAAACCAACCACGTGGCCTTCGCGTTTGAGCAGGGTAACAATGCGCTCCTTGTGCAGCGGCGTCAGGCGCGCAAACAGGGTGGTGCTCTTCGCCAGTATCGCCAGCTGGTCGTCAGAGAGATGTTCAATCTCGCTGCCGGTCACCACCACGCCCGCGTCCAGCCCCACGTCGTGGCACACTTTCGCCGCCACCAGCTCGCTGTCGCCGGTGAGGATCTTCACCGTGATGCCGCTGGCTTTCAGCGCCTTCAGCGCCGGGGCGGTGGTCTCTTTCGGCGGATCAAGAAACGCGATATAGCCTTCGAGGATCAGATCCGACTCGTCGATGCGCTGATAATCCCCCTCGCGGGCGGGCAGAATTTTGCTGCCCACCGCCACCACCCGCAGCCCCTGGCGGTTGAGGGTGTCGGTGACGCGCTTAATGCGGCGCAGCATGGTGGCGTCCAGCGGCACGATATCGCCGTTGTAGCGCACCAGGGTGCAGACGCTGAGCATCTCCTGCAGCGCCCCTTTGCAGATAAGCTGGTGCGCATCTGCCTGCTCGCTCACCACCACCGACATGCGGCGGCGCTCGAAATCAAACGGGATCTCATCCACTTTTTGCCAGCGGGTTGAGAGCGTACGTGCCGCATCCTCTTCTACCCCTTCCAGCACCGCCACATCGAGCAGGTTTTTCAGCCCGGTCTGGTAGTGGCTGTTCAGCCAGGCGGTGTGCAGCACCCTCTCGCTGGTTTTGCCGGCGATATCGGTATGGTTCTCCAGCACAATTTTGTCCTGCGTCAGGGTGCCGGTTTTGTCGGTGCAGAGGATGTCCATCGCGCCAAAGTTCTGGATGGCGTCGAGGTGTTTGACGATCACTTTCTGTTTAGAGAGCTTCACCGCCCCGCGCGCCAGCGTGGAAGTAACAATCATCGGCAGCATTTCCGGGGTCAGCCCCACCGCCACGGAGAGGGCAAACAGCGCCGCTTCCCACCAGTCGCCTTTGGTGTAGCCGTTGATCAGCAGCACGATCGGCGTCATCACCATCATAAAGCGGATCAGCAGCATGCTGACCCGGCCAATGCCCTGCTGGAAGGCGTTAGGCACGCTGGCCTGCTCGCTGACCCGCCCGGCCAGCTGGCCGAACCAGGTGCCGCCGCCGGTGGCGATAACGATGGCCTGGGCGGTACCGCTCACCACCGTGGTGCCCATAAAGCACAAGGTATCGCACTCAAGCGGGTTGTTCTGCTGCGGATCGCGGCTGCGCGCCACCTTCTCGACCGGCAGGGATTCGCCGGTTAACGAGGCCTGGGCGACAAACAGATCCCGCGCCTGCAGGATGCGCAGGTCGGCCGGGATCATATCCCCCGCCGCCAGTTTGATCACATCCCCGGGTACCAGCTGGTCGATGGGCAGCTCACGCCAGCCGCTTTCGCCTTTGTCGTTAATCACCCGCAGCACGGTGGCGGTGTTGCTGACCATCGCTTTTAGCGCGTCGGCGGCTTTGGTGGAGCGCGCTTCCTGAATAAAGTTAAGCAGGGTGGATATCCCGACCATCAGGCCGATGACCGCCGCCGCGAACAGATCTTCCGTCGCGTAGGAGACCCCGCCCAGTATAGTGAGCAGCAGGTTAAACGGGTTGCGATAGCAGCTCCACAGGTGGACCCACCACGGCGACGGCTTCTGCGCCGGGATCTGATTATCGCCGTGCGCGGCGCGGGCTTTTTCCACCTCGCTGGCGTTCAGTCCTTCCGGATGGGCACTGAAGGCGCGCCAGAGTTGCGGCTCGTCCATCGCCGCAACCTTCAGGCAGTGGTCGCTCAGCGAAGCGGGGATCGCCGCCCCGGTGATGTTTTTACCGTCTGGCAGCGGGTCGCGCTGCACCAGACGGCGCGGCAGGTGGCGGTTCAGCCGGGCAAGCAGTTGGGTGATATTTTTCAGCATAATACGTTCCCCGCACCCGTCTGAACGGGCGCAGTTGATCCTTCAGGCGTGGCAAAGCCGTACCTGAGAGGCAATAGAGTTTATGCAGGGACGTCAGAACGTCACTGCCTCACGTGTCCGGCAAGGCAGTGAAAGCAGGCTTACCGGATAGTACGGGTTCTCCACAGGGGGAGAGGGGTGGGATCGGGATCCATACAGCCTCCGGTAAGTTAAAATCAGGATGTCGGCGCGCAATATAGGGATTTAGCCGTACCCTTTGTGCCGATTCGGGCGATATGATAGTCCTCGTCAACTAAACCGAACGTAAACCAGACTTTACCCATTGTTAATCGACCCGCCCGATTTAGGCTTACGGGTTACTTATCGTCGCGTCACAGGGAATCAAGCATGCAGAACCGCCTTACCATCAAAGATATCGCGCGCTTAAGCGGCGTGGGGAAATCCACCGTGTCGCGGGTGTTGAACAACGAAAGCGGCGTCAGCCAGCGCACCCGTGAACGCGTTGAGGCGGTGATGGATCAAAACAGCTTCTCCCCTTCCCGCTCGGCGCGCGCCATGCGTGGCCAGAGCGACAAAGTGGTGGCGATCATCGTGACCCGTCTGGACTCGCTGTCGGAAAATCTGGCCGTCCAGACCATGCTCCCGGTGTTTTACGAGCAGGGTTACGATCCGATCATGATGGAAAGCAAGTTCTCGGCGCAGATGGTGGAAGAGCATCTCGGTATGCTGCAACGGCGCAATATCGACGGCGTGGTGCTGTTTGGGTTTACCGGCATCGACGAGACGACCCTCGGCCCGTGGCAGCCTTCCCTGGTGCTGCTGGCGCGCGATGCCGCGGGCTTTGCCTCCGTGTGCTACGACGACGAAGGGGCAATTATTACCCTGATGCAGCGCCTGTACGACAGCGGCCACCGGCATATCAGCTATCTGGGCGTGCCGCACAGCGACGTCACCACCGGACAACGACGCCACGATGCCTATCTGGCCTTCTGCAAACAGCACGCCCTGCCGGTGGTGGCCTCGCTGCCCGGTCTGAGCATGAAGCAGGGCTATGAGCAGGTCGCCAGCGTGCTGACCCCACAGACTACCGCCCTGGTCTGCGCCACTGATACCCTGGCTCTTGGCGCAAGTAAGTACTTACAAGAGCAGCGCATCGACAGCCTGCAGCTGGCGAGCGTGGGGAACACCCCGCTGATGAAGTTCCTGCACCCGGAGATCATCACCGTCGATCCGGGCTACGCCGACTCCGGACGCCAGGCCGCCGCGCAGCTGATCGAGCAGATTAACGGTCGCAGCGAACCGCGCCAGATCGTCATTCCCGCCACCCTGTCCTGAGCCTCCTGAGAGGCTTTATTGTGATCGCCACCTGATTTCGGGAACGTTCCCATTTTCCGCGTTACGCTGAAAGAGTAGGCTTGCCTCCAGTTCATAACCCCCTCCCATCTGTCATGAGGCTTCATGATGAGTAAAGTGAAACAAACGGATATCGACCAGCTGATCGTGCTGGTTGGCGGACGCGAAAATATTGCCACGGTTAGCCACTGCATTACCCGTCTGCGTTTTGTATTAAACGACCCGGCGAAGGCCGACCCTAAAGCCATTGAAGCGCTGTCGATGGTGAAAGGCTGCTTCACCAATGCCGGGCAGTTCCAGGTGGTGATCGGCACTGACGTGGGCGACTACTACAAGGCGCTGCTGACCACCACCGGCCACTCGTCGGCGGATAAAGAGCAGGCCAAAAAAGCGGCGCGCCAGAACATGAAGTGGCATGAACAGCTCATTTCACACTTCGCCGAGATCTTCTTCCCGCTGCTGCCGGCGCTGATCAGCGGAGGCCTGATTCTGGGCTTCCGTAACGTGATTGGCGATGTGCCGATGAGCGACGGCAAAACCCTGGCGCAGATGTACCCGGCGCTGCAAAGCATCTATGACTTCCTGTGGCTGATTGGCGAGGCGATCTTCTTCTATCTGCCGGTGGGCATCTGCTGGTCGGCGGTGCGCAAAATGGGCGGCACGCCCATTCTCGGTATCGTGCTGGGCGTGACGCTGGTCTCTCCGCAGTTAATGAACGCTTACTTACTTGGGCAGCAGATCCCCGAGGTGTGGAACTTCGGCCTGTTTACCATCGCCAAAGTCGGCTATCAGGCGCAGGTGATCCCGGCCCTGTTGGCCGGCCTGGCGCTGGGGATGATTGAAACCCGCCTGAAGCGCATCGTGCCGGATTACCTCTATCTGGTCGTCGTGCCGGTATGCTCGCTGATCCTCGCGGTGTTCCTCGCCCACGCCTTAATCGGTCCGTTTGGCCGCATGATTGGTGACGGCGTTGCTTACGCGGTGCGTCATCTGATGACCGGCAGCTTTGCCCCGATTGGTGCGGCGCTGTTTGGCTTCCTGTATGCCCCGCTGGTGATCACCGGGGTGCACCAGACCACGCTGGCGATTGATATGCAGATGATCCAGAGCCTCGGCGGCACGCCGGTCTGGCCGCTGATTGCCCTGTCGAACATTGCGCAGGCATCTGCCGTCACCGGCATTATTCTTGTCAGCCGCAAGCATAACGAACGTGAAATCTCGGTTCCGGCGGCGATCTCCGCCTACCTCGGCGTCACCGAACCGGCGATGTACGGCATCAACCTGAAGTACCGCTTCCCGATGCTGTGCGCGATGATCGGCTCCGGCCTCGCCGCGCTACTGTGCGGTCTGAACGGCGTGATGGCCAACGGGATTGGCGTCGGCGGCCTGCCGGGCATCCTCTCGATTCAGCCAACCTTTTGGCAGGTGTTTGCGATGGCGATGGCCGTGGCGATTATCGTGCCGATGGTGCTCACCACCGTTGTTTATCAGCGCAAGTTCCGTCAGGGCGCGTTGCAGGCGGTTTAATCTTCTTCGGGGCGCAGTTGCGCCCCCTTCGCATTTGCAGGAACGCATTATGAATACCCTTCCCCACTGGTGGCAAAACGGCGTGATCTACCAGATTTACCCGAAGAGCTTCCAGGATACCACCGGGCGCGGCACCGGTGATTTACGCGGCGTAACCTCGCGTCTCGACTACCTCAAAACCCTCGGTATCGACGCCATCTGGCTGACGCCGTTCTATATCTCTCCGCAGGTGGATAACGGCTACGACGTGGCCAACTACACCGCCATCGATCCGGCTTACGGCACCCTCGACGATTTCGACGAGCTGGTCGCCGGGGCGCACCAGCGCGGGATCCGCATCGTGCTGGATATGGTGTTTAACCACACCTCCACCCAGCACGCGTGGTTTCGCGAGTCGCTGAACCCAACCAGTCCGTACCGCGAGTTTTACATCTGGCGCGACGGCACCCCGGACCAGCTGCCGAATAACTGGCTCTCCAAGTTTGGCGGCAACGCCTGGCGCTGGCACGCGGAAAGCGAGCAGTATTATCTGCATCTGTTTGCCCCCGAGCAGGCGGATCTGAACTGGGAAAACCCCGAGGTGCGCGCCGAGCTGAAAAAAGCCTGCGAGTTCTGGGCCGATCGCGGCGTGGACGGTCTGCGCCTCGACGTGATCAATCTGGTGTCGAAGGATCAGGATTTCCCGGACGATTTACTGGGCGACGGCCGCCGCTTCTACACCGACGGGCCGCGCATTCACGACTATCTGCAGGAGATGAGCCGCGACGTCTTTATCCCACGCAATCTGATGACGGTGGGCGAGATGTCCTCCACCCGCCTGGAGCATTGCCAGCAGTACGCCGCGCTCGACGGGCGTGAACTGTCGATGACCTTTAACTTCCACCATCTGAAGGTGGATTACCCCAACGGGGAGAAGTGGACCCGGGCCAAACCGGACTTTGTGGCGCTGAAGGCCCTGTTCAGCCACTGGCAGCAGGGGATGCACAACCAGGCCTGGAACGCGCTGTTCTGGTGTAATCACGATCAGCCGCGCATCGTCTCGCGCTTTGGCGACGAGGGGGAATACCGCGTCCCGGCGGCCAAAATGCTGGCGATGGTGCTGCACGGGATGCAGGGCACGCCCTACATCTATCAGGGTGAAGAGATTGGCATGACCAACCCGCACTTTACCCGCATCACCGACTACCGCGACGTGGAAAGCCATAATATGTTCGCCGCCCTGCGCGCTCAGGGCCGGAACGCCGACGAGCTGCTGGCGATCCTCGCGAGTAAATCCCGCGACAACAGCCGCACCCCGATGCAGTGGGATGCGTCCCCTGGCGCCGGGTTTAGCGCAGGCGAGCCATGGATTGCTCTGTGTGAGAACGCCGGGTCCGTCAATGTGGACGCGGCCATCAACGATCCCGATTCGGTGTTTTACACCTATCAGGCCTTAATCAGCCTGCGTAAAGCCCTGCCGGTGCTGACCTGGGGGGATTATCAGGATTTGCTCCCGGAGAGCCCGTCCCTGTGGTGCTATCGCCGCCAGTGGCAGGGCCAGACGCTGATGGTAGTGGCGAACCTGAGCCGTGACTGTCAGCCGTGGCAGCCTGACGCCGTGGAAGGCAGCTGGCAGGTGGTGATGAGCAACTATGCTGAAGTGTCTCCGCAGCCTGGTGCCATGACCCTGCGCCCGTTTGAAGCGGTGTGGTGGCAGCAGTCTTAACCGCAATTGCCGGACAGCATCTGCTTTCCGGCACAGACTTTTTTTGCTGAAATCAACCTGTTTCTGCCCTGAAACAATTTACAAATCGCCGATCGCCCGCCCTCTGTACACTTCGTTTTTTACTTTGTTCTGAATCAAAAAAATCGCAAACAAGTTTGATGCAAATCACTATATATAGAACTTAGAATGCACGCCGACCCAACATGTTGTATTTCACGTCTACAATTCCTGGAAGATAACCGTAGCCGTGTTGCTGACAACTGTGGATAACCTGGGTCGCAATAACAAGATTCCTCGAGCGGGTCGGCCGTTACGCGCCGCGCCCGTTTCTGTCCCTCTGTGGATAACCTGTTTTTATATGGAGTGATCATGACACCGCATGTGATGAAACGAGATGGCTGCAACGTGCCTTTCAAATCAGAGCGCATTAAAGAAGCAATTCTGCGTGCAGCTAAAGCAGCGGGAGTCGATGACGCAGATTATTGCGCCACCGTCGCAGAGGTGGTCAGCCAGCAGATGAATGACCGCAGCAAAGTGGACATTAACGAGATCCAGACAGCGGTCGAAAACCAGCTGATGTCCGGCCCGTACAAGCAGCTGGCGCGCGCCTACATTGAATATCGCCACGACCGCGATATCGAGCGTGAAAAGCGCGGTCGCCTGAATCAGGAGATCCGCGGCCTGGTCGAGCAGACCAACTCCGCCCTGCTCAACGAAAACGCCAACAAAGACAGCAAAGTGATCCCGACCCAGCGCGACCTGCTGGCCGGTATCGTTGCCAAGCATTATGCCCGCCAGCATCTGCTGCCGCGCGACGTGGTGCAGGCCCACGAGCGGGGTGATATTCACTATCACGATCTCGACTATTCACCGTTCTTCCCGATGTTCAACTGCATGCTGATCGACCTGAAAGGCATGCTGACTCACGGCTTTAAGATGGGTAACGCCGAGATTGAACCGCCAAAATCAATCTCCACCGCCACTGCGGTGACCGCGCAGATCATCGCCCAGGTCGCCAGCCATATCTATGGCGGCACCACTATCAACCGGATCGATGAAGTACTGGCCCCGTTCGTTACCGCCAGCTTTACCAAGCATCGCCGCGTGGCCGAAGAGTGGCAGATCCCGGATGCGGACGGTTACGCTCACTCCCGCACCGAAAAAGAGTGCTACGACGCGTTCCAGTCGCTGGAATATGAAGTGAACACCCTGCACACCGCCAACGGCCAGACCCCGTTCGTGACCTTCGGCTTTGGGCTGGGCACCAGCTGGGAATCACGTCTGATCCAGCAGTCCATTCTGCGCAACCGTATTTCTGGCCTCGGCAAAAATCGCAAAACGGCGGTGTTCCCGAAGCTGGTGTTTGCCATCCGCGATGGCCTGAACCACAAGTTCGGCGATGCCAACTACGACATCAAACAGCTGGCGCTGGAGTGTGCGAGCAAGCGCATGTACCCGGATATTCTGAACTATGACCAGGTGGTAAAAGTCACCGGCTCGTTCAAAACCCCGATGGGCTGCCGCAGCTTCCTTGGCGTGTACGAAGATGAGAACGGCGAACAGGTGCACGATGGGCGTAACAACCTGGGCGTGATCAGCCTTAACCTGCCGCGCATCGCGCTGGAAGCCAAAGGCAACGAAGCCGCCTTCTGGAAGCTGCTGGACGACCGCCTGGTGCTGGCACGTAAAGCGCTGATGACCCGTATCGCCCGCCTCGAAGGGGTGAAAGCCCGCGTGGCCCCGATTCTGTATATGGAAGGGGCATGCGGCGTGCGTCTGAAAGCCGACGATGATGTGTCGGAGATCTTCAAAAATGGCCGCGCCTCTATTTCGCTGGGCTATATCGGGATCCACGAAACCATCAACGCGCTGGCGGGCGACCAGCATATCTACGACAGTGAGACGCTGCGTCAGAAAGGGATCGCCATTGTGCAGCACCTGCGCAACGCGGTGGATCGCTGGAAAGATGAAACCGGCTATGGCTTTAGCCTGTACAGCACCCCAAGCGAGAACCTGTGCGATCGCTTCTGCCGCCTGGATACCGCCGAGTTTGGCGTGGTGGACGGCGTGACCGATAAAGGCTACTACACCAACAGCTTCCACCTCGACGTGGAGAAAAAGGTCAATCCGTACGACAAGATCGACTTCGAAGCGGCCTACCCGCCGGTGGCGAGCGGTGGCTTTATCTGTTACGGCGAATACCCGAACATTCAGCACAACCTGAAAGCGCTGGAAGACGTGTGGGATTACAGCTATCAGCACGTGCCGTATTACGGCACCAACACGCCGATTGATGAGTGCTACGAGTGCGGCTTTACCGGTGAATTCGAATGTACCAGCAAAGGCTTCACCTGCCCGAAATGCGGTAACCACGATGCGGCCCGCGTCTCCGTGACCCGCCGCGTGTGCGGTTATCTCGGCAGCCCGGATGCGCGTCCGTTCAACGCCGGTAAGCAGGAAGAGGTGAAGCGCCGCGTGAAGCATTTAGGGAACGGGCAGATCGGCTGAATCTGAGTACGCTTTTCCCCCTCACCCTAACCCTCTCCCTCAAGGGAGAGGGAACCGATCGAGCACATTATTGAGTCCGGCACCGGTTTTCTCCCTCTCCCCGTGGGAGAGGGAACCGATCGAGCACATTATTGAGTCCGGCACCGGTTTTCTCCCTCTCCCCGTGGGAGAGGGAACCGATCAAGCACATTTTTGAGTCCGGCACCGGTTTTCTCCCTCTCCCTGTGGGAGAGGGCCGGGGTGAGGGCATCAGGTTAACACTATGAACTTCCACCAGTATTACCCCGTCGACATCGTCAACGGCCCCGGCACCCGCTGCACCCTGTTTGTCTCCGGGTGCATCCACGAATGCCCCGGCTGCTACAATAAAAGCACCTGGCGCGTAAATTCCGGCCAGCCGTTCACCACCGAAATGGAACAGCGGATCATCGACGATCTCAACGATACGCGCGTCAAGCGCCAGGGGATCTCGCTTTCGGGCGGCGATCCGCTGCACCCGCAGAACGTGCCGGAAATCCTCAGGCTGGTGCAGCGCATTCGCACCGAGTGCGCAGGCAAGGATATCTGGGTCTGGACCGGCTATAAGTTGGATGAGCTGAACGATGCCCAGCGGGAAGTGGTGGATCTTGTCAACGTGCTGATCGACGGCAAGTTTGTGCAGGATCTGAAAGACCCGATGCTGATCTGGCGCGGGAGCAGCAATCAGGTTGTGCATCATTTGCGTTGAGCGCTACTGGCTCAAAACCGACTCAAACTCTCCATCGCCACGCTTTTGAATGCCGCAAAGTCGCGGCAGCCGCAGAGCCGCGTCACCGCCCGTTCGCGCAGGAAGTTGACGAAGATATCGTAGATCGCCATCGCCTCTTCGTATTCGCTTTTGCTGATCGCCAGCAGGAAGATGACGTGGGCGGTTTCATCTCCCCACTGAATGCCGTGCGGCGCGAGGACGGTGTAGACCACGGTTTTTTGCGCCAGCAGGCCGAGGGAGTGCGGTAGCGCGATACCGTCGCCCAGCAGGGTGCTGACGATGGCTTCACGCTCAACCACCGAATCGAGAAACTCTGCACCGACAAAGCCCTCGTCCTGTAGCTGAGCGCACAGCTCCTGGAACAGCGTCTGCTGGTCGATGGGTTGCTCGATGAGGCGAAAATGGCTGGCGTCGAAGTACTTCTCCAGCATCCACGGACGGGTTCTGTCCACCAGCACCAGCTTACCAATCTGCTCCAGCTGATACTCGGTGGGGAACGGGGCGATGGTCACCACCGGCTTGGCCTTTTCGGCGATCCGCGCGGTAGAGATCACGAAGTCCTCGCTGATGCTCTCCATCAGCTCGTATTCCCGCAGGGTCAGGGTACGGCTGACCTCCACCTGCGGGTATTTGCGCTGCAATACCGCCTCGATCATCCGCACCATCGCATTCCCGGCGTCGCACACCAGCAGCACCCGCGGCTGGCGCTGATAGCCGATGTTGTAATGGCGCTCCAGCCCGACGCCGATGTGCAGCACCAGGAAACCAATTTCGTTTTCACTGATCGCATACGGGGTGTATTTCCCCCAGCCCGACACCGCTGCCAGGGTCATGTCCCAGGCCATCGGGTAGTGCTGCTTGATGTTATCCAGCAGCGGATTAGGGATCATAATCTGATAGCGCACGCGGGTGATCATGGTTTTTATATGGGTCAGTAAATCGGCGTGCAGCTGGGTATCGCTGAGCAGGTTGTAGTTATATTGCGTGTTGATGTAACGCAGGATGTAGTTCACCAGCGCCTCTTCATCATCGGCGTTAATCGCACTCGGGGAGATCTCCTGCACCTGACGGGCGGCAATATGCACGCACAGCCAGTTCTCTTCCGAAGGCGAGAGCGTTTTATCGGCCAGTTGAGCGATGGCGCTGGCGATGTCCCGCGCGGCATCGCGCACGTTGTCGGCCACCTCCTCTACACTGAACTCCGGCAGCGGATAGCCTTCGCTGATGCGCCGCACCGACACCGCGCAGTAAAGACGTAAAAACAGCTCGCCTTCATCGGTCAGGCGAATTTGGTGGCGGGTACAGGTCTCGTGCAGCACCCGCACCAGCTGTTCAGGCACCCCGGCGTTGAGCGCCACTTCGGTGACCAGCGGATTCAGGCTGTCCTGCTGGGCCAGTTTCCACAGCAGGTCGGTCAGGCAGGCGCGGATCGCCATCTCGCTGCCAAACAGCTTCATACCGTGGCGCGGGCGGGTCTCCAGCGTCAGATGATAGCGCTGGAACCACTCCCGCACGTCTGCCATGTCGCTTTGCAGCGTGGCGCGGCTGATAAACCACTCATCGGCCAGATCTTCCAGCTTGAGCGAAAAGGCCGCCGTGAGAAAACGCACCACCAGATAATGCACCCGCTCCGGGCCGCTGCGCGGGATGCGTATTGCCCGGGGATGTGCGTCCTGCAGCAACTGATAGCGGGCGACATCGTCGATTTTAAGCTGATAGCCATTACCCCGGCTGAGGATAAACTGCACCCCGTGATCCGCCAGCAGCGCATTCAGGGCGGTAATATCTGCCCGGACGGTGCGCGTGGATACCGACAACCGTTGCGCCAGCTCGTCCTGAGGCAGCGTTTCGTTTTGCAACATCTCATACAGTTGCGCTAAACGCGGGTTCGCAAATCGCACGTCGGTATCCTTTTAGGGCTCAGAGTTGGAGGGCAAAAACTACTTTACCCACTTCTTCGTCATGTCCAGCAGCGTTCGCACATCTTCCGGGCGGGTGTTGCCGCTGGCGCTGTCGATAATTGAACTATAGATATGCGGAATGATTTTGCTTACGCCCGCCTCCAGCGCAATGTGCAGGATTTCTTCGTAGTTTTCCAGATCGATGCCGCCGGTTGGCTCCAGCCAGAAGTCATGACGGGCGCAGGCCTCGGCCACCGCCTGGTATTCATCACGGCATTTCAGGCCGCCCATCGGGAAGTATTTGATCGAACTGCCGCCAAAATCTTTCAGCAGGGCAATCGCCGTCTCCACCGGCACTATGCCGTCTGGCGCGGTGCTGCTAAGCGGCCCGGTGGAGATTTTCACCAGACCCGGCGTGCCGGTTGGCGACACCAGACCATTCACCACCGAGTCGTTCTGGCCGAGCAGCGCGCGGCTGGTCGCCACGCCGGTGAAGACCTGGTTAACGTGCTGGGGCTGCACCTGGCGGGCGATTTCGCTCACCATCGCCGACTGGTTCGGATCGCCCGCACCCAGCCCGACGGAGAGGGCGTTATCGATAAGCGCCGCGTACTCGCGCATATCTGCCACTGCGCTTGCCACGTCCGGGTAATTTTTAGAGAGCACACCCACCAGCACATGGCCTTCTGCCGCCTCATAAATGGCGCTGGCATTGGCTTTGGAGCCGGCCAGCACGTTCAGGCAGACGCGGTCACGGTAAAAATTGGGGGTCAGTTTCATGCCTGTTTCTCCTGTCCTAACACTTCGCTGATGCGGCGATAGACAATGTTCAGTTGGTCAGCGTTAACGCTGCGCACGTCCGCTTCGATGATCCCTTCGTTGGCTTTATACCCCCGGAAGTAGATAGCGTATTCACCCTGCTTGAGCAGGCTGACCAGCTCGCCGGTGCCGATGCCGGTCACACCTTCGTTGAAGGCGATCTCCGCCCGGGCAATATCACGCCCGGCGCTGTCCCACACCACGCGGGCGGTCACACCGTTGAGGGTATTCAGCGCGTCGATAAATGGCGTCATCTTCGCCACCATCTCCGCCCCACTCTCTTTGGTCGCCGTCAGGTAGTGTTCAATGGCGCAGGTCAGGCCGAGAATGCCCTCTTTGCCCACTTTCATCGCCCGGCCAATGCCCGCCGTCTGGCGCTTCACCCACTCAACGTACTGGGTTTTACCGATCACCAGCCCGCTGGTGGGTCCTTCAATTGCCTTCGCGCCGCTGTAGATCACCAGGTCCGCGCCGGAGCGGTAGTAAACGTGCAGATCTTCTTCGGCCGCTGCATCGACGATTAAGGGCAGGTTGTGTTTACGCGCCACGACGGCCGCCTGCTCTACGCTGAGCATGCTTTTCTGCACGCAGTGGTGGGATTTGATATACAGGATCGCCGCCGTGCGCGGGGTGATCGCCGCCGCCAGCTGATCGGCGGAGCATTCGTTGGCGTAGCCCGCTTCCACCAGCCTGCCGCCGCCCAACGCCACCATCGAGCCCACCGGGGCACCAAAGTTGACGTTATGGCCTTTCGGCAGCACGATTTCGTTATTCTCAATCGGGGTGACGTGCAGGTTTTCCAGCAGCCAGTCGCTGTCTTTCACCAGCACCGCCGCCACCGACTGGGCAATGCCCGCCGAAGCACAGGAGACGACGGTTGCCCCTTCCACGTCCAGCAGGTTAGCAATGTACTCCCCGGTTTTGTTGACCAGATCCTTCATCTCGAAGTACTGGTTCATGCCGTCCATCGCCGCCTGCACCACTTCCGGACGCGGGGTAGAGACGCCCAGCGCCGTCATGCGGCCCGAGGTATTAATGACCTGTTTTAAATGGTATTTCTCATAAATCGAAGACATGTTCCGTTCTCCCTTGTTCGGTCATGTAGCCCTTGCCCGCCCGAATGGCGGCCAGCGGCACCAGAATATGTTCAGCCTGCAGGCTGTCGTTGTCAGCATCCACCAGCAACGTCGGCTGGCGTTTAATCGTGAACAGCGTCAGATCGGCATCCAGCCCCGGCTGAATGCGCCCTTTACGCGCCAGGTGCAGGCCGTCGGCAGCGTGGGCGGTGACGCAGTCAATCACCTGCGGCAGCGACAGGCCAATGGCGAGGAATTTCGACATCACGCTCGCCAGACTGCCCACCGGGCCGTTAAGGCGGTTGCGGCAGTAAATATCCGAGCTGATGGTGTGCGGCAGAATGCCCAGCGCGATGGCGCGCTTCGCCACCTCAAAGCTAAAGCTCGCCGTACCGTGGCCGACGTCCAGACGCACGCCACGCTTAAGCGCACGGGTGACGGAGGCACGCAGCTCGCCGGTCGGGGTCAGAATGCGGTTGGGTTTGCCGTTATAGCAGTGGGTAATGATGTCGCCGGAACTCAGCAGATCGGCAATCTCATCGAGGTTCGGCGGGTTGTTGCCGATGTGCACCATCAGCGGCAAATCGCCGTTGGCTTTTTGCATCGCTTTGCCGCGCTCCAGCGGGGTAATACCGTTATCGCCCACCACGCTGCTGCTCATACGCGCTTTCAGGCCGACGATAAAGTCCGGGTGACGGGCCACCGCCTGCTGCACCGCCCCGGCGTCGATATTGTTCATGTCCGCCAGCTCGTTCTGGGCAATCAGCCCCACCCGGGAGATGTTCAGCAGGGCATAAACCTCGGTGGCCGCCTGGCGGGTAATGGCATAGAAATCATCCACGTCGTCGGCCCCGGTGCTGCCCGCATCAACCACGCTGGTGATGCCGGTGGCAATACCGACGCTGTCCGGCTCATCAAAGTAGATGGGGGAGTTCGGGTAGCAGTGGACGTGGGAATCAATCCAGCCTGCGCTGACGTACGTTTCCCCGTTCAGCTCAACGGTGCGATGTGCGGGATCGGTGATGTCGCCAACCGCCGCAATCTTCCCGTCCTGAATGGCGATATCGGTCAGGGTATCGTCGGTGAGGCGCGCACGGCGCAGGAGTAAATCAAACATACAACTCTCCTGTTGAAGCGGGCGCCGAAGCGCCCGTTGAGATTAGATCGCCACCGGGAACAGCGAACCGAGGATCATCGCCCCAAGGATCGCACCGCCGGTAATCGGCTTCTGCCAGAGGTAGAACAGCAGGGCACCCACCAGCGAACCGATGCCGATAGGAATCGAGGCGGTCATCGCGCTGAGGATAATCAGTGGCCCGAGGAAGCGGCCGGAGGCGTTACCGGCCCCCATCATCACGTCTGCCCCGTAGGTGGAGTCGCTCTGGTTGATGGTGAACTTACGCGCCAGAATGATCAGGTAGCCAATCGCCAGACCAATCACCAGGCCGGTCACTAACGAGGCCGCGAAGTTGGCCACCGGGAAGACAATGCCCGCCCCCAGCAGCAGCGCCGGAACCCCAAGGCCGACCCCGGTCTGGATGGCCCCGCCGATATCGAGGATCCCTACCAGCGAGCCTTCGATAATGCGTGCAAACAGGAAGCTGGCACCGAACGCCGCCACCGCGCCGTACACGCCGGTGTCGATACCAGCTTTCAGCATCGCCACGAAGGCCACTTCGTTAAACGCGCCGATGCCGTACAGGTAGTACATGTGCGTCCCGGCGAACACGCCGGAAGAGAGCAGGCCAACGAAGATCGGGAACGACCAGTCGGCATACCAAAAACCTTTATTCTGTTCCATTGCGAGGCTCCTGTTACTTGCCGCTGAGCGAGTTATGGATCATGTCGAGCCAGTTCGGCACGGTCAGATGGAAGGATTCGATCATCTTCATGTCGAAGCCGCGGAAGAAGCCGCTCAGGACGAACAGCACTACGATGGCGCCCATCATCACTTTGGTGATACGGTTCCAGCCGCTCTCTTCCACGCCTTTGCCGATCAGAATGCCCAGCACCAGACCCGGCACGGCGTTACCCATAATCAGCTGCGCTGCGCCGCCAAACACGGTGGCCCAGAAGCCCGATTTTTTGCCTGCGTCAATCGCCGCCAGCCAGAAGATCACCGGCATCACCGTGTTAACCAGCAGATTCGCCGCCGGAACCAGCACCTTCACTGCCGTCACCTGCAGTGCCGCTGGCACCGAGGAGGCTGTCAGGTTCAGGAAAGTGACCACCAGCATGCCGATCACGCCGCAGGCGATGGCCATTTTCTTCGGATCGTGCAGCGTCTCGCCGACGTTGCGGTTTTTCAGCATCAGTGCCGCGGCACCCCAGTTAGGGATGATGCGATGGTCCACGTCCTGGGTGAACGCACCCGCCGCCACCGACGAGGCCCAGGCGTTAAAGAAGAATCCCAGACCGAAGGAGAAGTGAGAAGCCGGATCGCCTTCACAGGAGTTCAGCTCCCCCAATGTACGAAACGCGCCCATACCTTGTGTGGTAGGCGCATGAAACATGCGTGCAGCCCCGGCACCCACACCGACGCCAACCAGGCCGCCGATGATGAGCGATTTTATTAAAATTATCAGGAACATCTGTCTGCCCTTTTAGTCATTTCAGCGTTGCGTGACAAAATCGACCTTATCAAGGTTGATGGCGGTCACGTTGACGGTCACGTCCAGCTCCACGCTGTAGGTGCGTCTTTCCCGGCGCAAAAAGAAAAACAAAAATGCCTCTTTGCGTACCGCTTCTCGCGCATGAATAACCTGCACGTCCTGTGGCTCTATGCGCAGTAGGATATGGGGCGAGGCTTTCATCACCTCAGCCTGTACGTGGTTCAGTGCGTCAGCAAAGGCGCGGGCTTTCGCCTCGCCTTTGCCGCTCACTCTCACCCTGGTGGTGAATTGTTCTTTCATGCTTATGCGCCGTACTTCTTCTGCCACGCCAGCACCAGACGCTCGCCCAGCTCTTCTTTGTCCATAAAACCAAACCCGAGCACGTTGTTGCCTTCGTTGATGGCGGTGACGCCCTCTTCCACGGAACGCATACCGTATTTCGCTTTGTAGCCGTGCTTCGTCTGGGCGGTGATAGCACCCGCGCCGCCGCTGCCGCAGAAGGAGATACCGAAGGTGGCGTTTTCGGCTTTCATCACGTCACCCAGCTTCATGTCTGCCGCCACGCCCGGTACCACCACCGCACGGCCGCCCGCTTTTTCAACGCCTGCGGCCACTTTCTGCCCTTTACCCAGGCGATCGCCAATAACGACTGTAATCTGTTCCATCTTGTGCTCCTTAAAGGTTATCTTTCGCGACTTCGAAGTGAACGGAGAGCAGCCAGGCCTCTTCATCAGGAAGATTGCCAAACTGGGCCACCACTTCGCGGGCCAACGACATTGAATCAGGTGAAATTTCGTCAAACAGATCCGCTTCGACCTCCGGTAGCGGCTCGCCGGTCACCGACCGGTGCGCCATCGCCCGAACGTGGGAGGTCAGCATTTGTTCCTGAACGGCATTGGGGAGGATGTGGTGGTCGCCCAGCAGGGCAAAAACCTGCTTCAGCATGGTGTCGGCAAGCTGTTCCGTTTGCGCCGCCTGGTCTCCAACGTCGTTTATTACCGTTCCGTTAATCACTGGTCTTATCCCGTTAATGGCTCTGGAATAAAACTAACGCTGGTGGTTAAGAGTTTGTAGCGAGTTGTTTTCCACTTCGAAGTGGAAAGGGAGGCGGTGCCAGTGATCTGTGCCACATTATTGCGCTGAATATGTATTATCAGCTGGCTTTACGTGATGAATATCACGCTATTCGGCGGCAAATGAAGGGGAGGTAAAGTGGAATCGTTGACCAACGGAGGCACAGAAATGTGATGTGGATAAGGTTTTCTTATTACGTTGCAGCAAACAAAACGGGGGCATGACGCCCCCGTTGATGATGTCGGGTGAGACTAGCGGAACTTTTTGTGGTTTTCGTTGCGCGTGGCGACGAATCCATCAGCCGCGGCCTGGGCTTCTTTCACTTTGCCTTCGCTGGCAAGCTTCAGAGCACCATCAATTTGGCCGACCAGTACGTCAAAACCGTGACGATAGTCTTTCATCTCCGCGCTGTCAGCAGCCTTACCTTCCAGCTTCGGCGGGGTATCCTTTTGCGCATCCAGCGCTGCGGTCCGCATTTTGGTTAAGGCAGATTTCATCTCATCCGCATTATCCGTTTTCTGCACCACCTTCAGGTTATCGCTGAGGGTGTGCATATTGTCTTCCAGATCGGCAGCAAACACCGACGAACTCAGCACCAGCGATGACGCCGCGAGGATAGCTAACAGGTTTTTACGCATTGCTCACTTCCTTTTTTATTATGAAAAAAAAGCGCACCGGAGTGCGCTTGAATGTTACTGGCCGGCGATCTTCATCTCCGGTAACAGCACTGAACCACACTGAATATTGCTACGGGTCTCAATATCGTTGCCGACGGTCACGATATTGCGCCACATATCTTTTAAGTTGCCGGCGATGGTAATTTCGCTCACCGGATACTGAATTTCACCGTTTTCTACCCAGAAGCCGGACGCGCCGCGGGAGTAGTCGCCGGTCACGCCGCTGACGCCCTGCCCCATCAGCTCAGTCACCACCAGCCCGGTGCCCATCTCTTTCAGCATCTGCTCAAAGCTCAGGCCACGGCCAGGAATGCGCCAGTTGTGGATGCCGCCCGCGTGACCGGTGCTTTGCAGTCCCAGCTTGCGTGCGGAATAGCTGGTCAGCAGCCACTGGGTCAGAATGCCGTCCTTGATAATGTCACGACGCTCGGTGCGCACGCCTTCGCTGTCGAACGGCGTCGAGGCCAGCCCTTTCAGCAGGTGCGGATGCTCTTCAATGGTCAGCCATTCCGGCAGGATCTGCGTGCCCAGCGCGTCGAGCAGGAAGGTCGATTTTCGGTAAACCGCACCGCCCGCAATTGCGCCGACCAGATGGCCAAACAGCCCGGTCGCCACTTCATTGGCAAAAATAACCGGTGCTTTCATGGTAGACAGTTTTCGCGGCGCGAGACGGGACAATGTGCGTTTTGCGCACTCTTCCCCTACCCACTCCGGCGACTGCAGATCGCCCAGCGCGCGGCCAATGGTGTAGGCGTAATCACGCTCCATGTCGCCGTTCTCTTCAGCAATGACGCAGCTGGAGAGCGAGTGGCGGGTGGAGCTGTAGCCCTGCAGCATGCCGTGGCTGTTGCCAAACACTTTAATACCGTAATGGCTGTTAAAGCTGCCGCCTTCGGTATTGGTGATACGTTTATCAGCCTTCAATGAGGCCTGTTCGGCGCGGGCTGCCAGTTCGATAGCCTCGTCAGGCGAAACTTCTGCCGGGTGAAACAGATCCAGATCCGGGGCCTCAAAGGCCAGTAATTCTCTGTCTGCCACGCCCGCATAGGGGTCAGGAGAGGTGTAGCAGGCGATATCCAGCGCCGCCTGCACGGTGCGTGCAATGGCATCGGGACTTAAGTCAGTCGACGAGGCGCTGCCTTTACGGTTCTGGTGATAAACAGTAATCCCTAAGGCGCCATCGCTATTAAATTCAACGGTTTCCACTTCACCATAGCGCGTGCTGACGCTGATGCCGGTGGTTTTACTGACGGCGACTTCTGCCCCGTCTGATTTCGCTGACGCCAGCTCAAGGGCCATGGAGACGGCGTTTTCCAGTGCTTTACGCTGCGCTGCAACTTGTGAGATCACTTTCATCGTAAATGCCATAATGTAAGGTGTAGTTAGCTGAAGTCTAACAGAGAACCGTTTCTCAGTACGCGTCTAAACTGGTAACATTAGCCTCTTTTTTTAAGGAGCCTGACATGACTAAGCAGCCCGAAGACTGGCTCGACGACGTTCCCGGTGATGACATCGAAGACGAAGATGATGAGATCATCTGGGTCAGTAAAAGTGAAATTAAACGCGACGCCGAAGAGTTAAAACAGCTTGGTGCGGAGATAGTAGAACTCGGTAAGAACGCGCTGGATAAAATCCCGCTCGATCCCGATCTGCGTGCCGCCATCGAACTGGCACAACGCATCAAGAAAGAGGGCCGCCGTCGCCAGATGCAGCTGATTGGCAAAATGTTGCGCCAGCGCGATGTGGATCCGATCCGTCAGGCGCTGGATAAGCTCAAAAACCGCCACAACCAGCAGGTTGCCCTGTTCCATAAGCTGGAACAGATCCGCGATCGTCTGATTGAGAATGGCGATGATGCCGTAGCAGAAGTGCTGAACCTGTGGCCGGATGCCGATCGTCAGCAGTTGCGCTCGCTGATCCGCAACGCGCAGAAAGAGAAAGAGGCGAATAAGCCGCCGAAGTCCGCGCGTCTGATTTTCCAGTATCTGCGTGAGCTGGCGGAAGCCGAAGCCTAATGCGCTCGCGTTGCGCCTGCTGTTTGCCGGATGGCGGTGTAAACGCCTTATCCAGCTGACAAAAACAAGCCCGGTAAGCGTTGCGCTACCGGGCTTTTTATTACGCTGTCGCGGCGGCTTTCTTCGCCAGCCCGTCGAGCAGCTTCTGATGGATACCACCAAACCCGCCGTTGCTCATCACCAGAATGTGATCGCCCGGCTGCGCGGTTTTCACCACCATCTCCGCTAAGGTATCGACGTCGGCATGCCAGAACGCCGGCTGGATACACGCGTCCGCCACTTCCGCCACCTGCCACGGAATATGCTGTGGCTGCAGCAGGAACACTTCATCCGCACGGCCTAACGACGGTGCCAGGTCATCTTTGCAGATGCCCATTTTCATGGTGTTCGAACGTGGCTCCAGTACCGCCAGGATCCGCGCCGTCCCGCCCACTTTGCCGCGCAGCGCGGCCAGGGTTGCCAGAATCGCGGTCGGGTGATGGGCGAAATCGTCATACACCGTTACGCCGTGGGCTTCGCCACGCAGCTCAAGACGGCGACGGGCATTGATGAAGGTGTCCAGCGCCTTCGCCGCATCGGCAGGCAGCACGCCCACATGACGCGCCGCGGCAATCGCCATCAACCCGTTATGCATGTTGTGTTCACCCACCAGCGCCCATTTCACTTCACCGACTTTTTCGCCATCCAGCAGCACTTCCCACTGGGAAGCATCGTTGGTCAGCTTCTTCGCCTGCCAGTGGCCCTGCTCGCCCACCAGCTCCTGCTCGCTCCAGCAGCCCATCGCCATCGTCTGTTTCAGATTGATGTCGTTTTCCGGCAGGATGATGCGCCCCTGACCCGGCACAATGCGCACCAGATGGTGGAACTGCTTCTGAATCGCTTTCAGGTCGTCGAAAATATCGGCGTGATCGAACTCAAGGTTATTGAGGATCAGCGTTCGCGGACAGTAGTGAACAAACTTGGAGCGTTTATCAAAGAATGCACAGTCGTATTCGTCCGCTTCGATGACAAAGAACGGGCTGTCGCCCAGACGCGCAGAGACCTCAAAATTGCCCGGCACACCGCCGATCACAAAGCCTGGCTGGTAGCCGCAGGCTTCGAGGATCCAGGTCGCCATCCCGGCGGTGGTGGTTTTGCCGTGCGTCCCGGCCACCGCCAGCACCCAGCGGTCGCGCAGCACGAAATCATGCAGCCACTGTGGGCCGGACTGGTACGGAATATTGCGTTCCAGCACTGCCTCTACGCAGGGATTACCGCGCGTCATCGCGTTACCGATGATCACCAGATCCGGCTGCGGTTCGAGCTGGCTGGCATCATATCCCTGAATGAGTTCGATCCCCTGGCTCTCCAGCAGCGTGCTCATCGGCGGATACACATTGGCGTCCGAACCTGTCACTTCATGACCCAGAGCGCGCGCCAGCATTGCCAGGCCGCCCATGAAAGTGCCACAAATCCCCAATATATGAATGCGCATACGTCATAATCCTTCTTCAATGTGGCGCACATTTTACGCATATGTCAGCAGCAGAGGAACGCATTTCAGGAAAATCTGTATCTAGCTGGCGCGATTCACCTCTGCGTAATTATTTGAATGTTTGTTAAGATTGTTTGGCATCAACAACTTTACTCCACATCCAATGCAGGGAAGAGTTATGAAAACGTTAGGTGAATTTATTGTCGAAAAGCAGCACGAGTTCTCTCATGCGACCGGTGAACTCACTGCTTTGTTGTCGGCAATAAAGCTGGGCGCCAAGATCATCCACCGCGATATCAATAAGGCCGGTCTGGTCGATATCCTGGGTGCCAGCGGTGCTGAAAACGTTCAGGGCGAGGTTCAACAGAAGCTCGATCTGTTCGCAAATGAAAAACTGAAAGCGGCACTGCGTGCGCGCGACATCGTTGCGGGGATCGCCTCTGAAGAAGAAGATGAAATCGTCGTCTTTGAAGGGTGTGAACATGCCAAGTATGTCGTACTGATGGATCCACTGGATGGTTCATCTAACATCGACGTTAACGTCTCTGTCGGCACTATCTTCTCCATTTACCGCCGCGTTACCCCAGTCGGCACGCCGGTCACTGAAGAAGATTTCCTGCAGCCGGGCAACAAGCAGGTGGCCGCGGGTTATGTGGTCTATGGCTCCTCGACCATGCTGGTGTACACCACCGGCTGCGGCGTGCATGCCTTTACCTACGACCCGTCGCTGGGCGTATTCTGCCTGAGCCAGGAGCGCATGCGCTATCCGCAGAAAGGCAGCACCTACTCCATCAACGAAGGGAACTACATTAAATTCCCGTCGGGCGTGAAGAAGTACATTAAATTCTGCCAGGAAGAAGATACGCTGACCCAGCGCCCGTATACCTCGCGCTATATCGGTTCCCTGGTGGCGGATTTCCACCGCAACCTGCTGAAGGGCGGGATCTACCTCTACCCAAGCACCGCAAGCCATCCGGACGGTAAGCTGCGCCTGCTGTATGAGTGCAACCCGATGGCCTTCCTTGCGGAGCAGGCGGGCGGTAAAGCCAGCGACGGCAAAGAGCGGATTATGGATATCATGCCGGAAAGTCTGCACCAGCGCCGTTCGTTCTTCGTCGGCAACGATCATATGGTCGACGATGTTGAGCGTCTGATCCGTGAATACCCGGACGCGTAATTTTTAGAATACTATCAGGGGCCTTCGGGCCCCTTTTTCTTATCTGTTGAAATTTTATTACCAGTACTATTATTAACGTCCATCAAATATTTAATAATAACAATTCACATGCTAATTAATTGATAAATAAAAACACCCCGCGCAAAATTTATTAATTTACCCGCGGAATCATACAATACGCCTGGCGATATTTAATGAACTGTACTCTCTCTTCAATGCTGAATCGACTCACGCCATCCGGCGGTGCAGCGGCCCACAGGCGGCATCAATCCATCCCCGCGTAATCAGCTGCATATTCCACCCAACGCCGGGCATTGGCCGCGACCCGGTTTAAAAATATTTATATATTAGTTGGTATAAACACATATAAAAATCTTGCTATCGCGACGGGAAATATTACTTCATCATTACATCATATAAATATTGGTTACTGGGAACTGGTAGAAAATGAAAAATCTCTCGCGTTCATCCACGGGTATTGATCTCAATCTTATTCCTGTTTTTATTGAAGTTGTCAGATGTGGAAGCATGGCTAAAGCCTCTTTACGTCTGAATATGTCCAGACCAGCCGTCAGCCTGGCGCTAAAACGCTTTGGTATGCTGTTTAACGAGCCGCTGTTTACGCGCAAGGGCTTGTTTCTGGAGCCAACGCCGCACGCATTGCTGTTGACCAGCGAGATGGAAAAGCTGCTGGGCTTGATCCACGATCATATCGCCAGCACCCCCGCCAATGGGGAGAGCATTCCAGCGCCTGCGGCGCCGGAATGTGATGAGCCTAGATCCGTTGCATGGACAATTTGAACGACGACATTGCCTCGATAAGCTCGCGGGATTGATCTTCCAGCGAGCGCGTCGCGGCTGAGGATTGCTGCACCAGCGCTGCGTTTTGCTGCGCGGTTTCGTCCATCTGGTTGACGGCAATATTCACCTGCGCAATACCGTGACTCTGCTCCTGCGACGCGTTGGCAATTTCACGCATCAGCTTCGTCATCCGCAGCACTTCGGTGGCAATCTCATCCATGGTTTCACCCGCCTGCTGGGCCAGCTCGCTGCCTTCGCTGACGTGCGACTGCGAGTCGCTGATCAGGGTACGGATCTCTTTGGCCGCGTCGGCGCTGCGGCTGGCAAGATTACGCACTTCACCGGCCACCACCGCAAACCCACGTCCCTGCTCGCCCGCACGGGCGGCTTCCACCGAAGCGTTGAGCGCCAGGATATTGGTCTGGAAGGCAATCCCGTCGATCACGCTGAGGATATCGGCGATGCGGTTGGCGCTGCCGGAGATGTCGCGCATCTTCTCAATCACGTAGCACACCATTTCACTGCCGCGATCGGCAGTGTCAGAGACGGTCTTCGCCAGCAGATGCGCCTGCTCGGCGTTGTCGGCGTTCTGTTTCACCGTGGCGGTGAGTTCTTCCATGCTGGCCGCGGTCTGCTCCAGGGAGGTGGCGGTCGATTCAGTGCGCTGGGCAAGGTGCATGTTGCCTGCGGTCAGCTCCCGGCTGCCGATGTCGATTTGCGAGCTGGCATCACGCACGCGCAGTACCGAGCCCATCAGCGACTGGCGCATCTCTTCGATGGCCGCGTTCAGGCGGTTAAACTCCTGACTTGCCGGGGCATTCAGCGACTGGGTCAGATCCCCGGCGGCCACGTGCTCCAGCTGGGCAATCGAGGCGGAGAGCGGCTTCAGCAGCATATGACGCAGCGCCAGCCAGGCCAGTACGATAATCCCGGCGGTCAGCAGCGCGGCGACAATAATCAGCAGCATCACCCGATTTTTACTCGCCTGCACCGCCGCCACTTCGGCTTTGCCGCGGCTGTCGCTCCAGGTCTGGAAGGCCTGCATGTCATTATCGAACTGACGCGCCACCGGCACCAGGCTGTTCTCCAGCAGATCGTAATAGGCATCGGCGCTCTGCTCGTTGAGCGCGTTCTGCATCGGCACGATCCCCTTCTCGTTATAGGCCGCCAGGCTCGTGGCGACCTTCTTCAGCAGCTGTTCGCCTTCGGGATTGCTCACGCCGCTATCGAAGACGTTTTTCAACGTTTTTTGCGCCAGCGCAATTTCGTTATTGATGTTTTTCACTGATTTGGCGGCATCATCCAGCAGGCCCACCTCCATCATGCGGACGGCCTGACCCGCTTCATTACGCGCGCGCAGGATCAGGGTGTAGCCCGAATTGAGCTGCACCAGTTGTTCACCCTGGAGGTGGTTAATGCGCTCCAGCGAAGAGGAACTTTGTGTGAGGGCATAAATACCGATACCACTGACAAGCAGCAGCAGGAAGGTCATAACGGCCAGTAAAGAAAGCAAGCCGGTACGAATCGATAGCGTTTTCAGCATGATGTAATTTCCGGTAGCGAGATAAATCTGGACAGAATTAACGATTATCGGCCGCTACCGGAAAATAATTAGACCTTTAGCAAATTCAGTATGTTACTACTTTGCTGCTGGCGTGTTGACGCGTGTAACAGGCGAACTCTGGCGGTTCTCCCAGAGCACCGTCAGGCCGCGCTGCAGGGCAATAAAGATGAACAGCAGGATGCCAATCGCAATCTTAGTCCACCACGAGCTGAGCGTGCCGTCAAAGTTAATGTAGGTCTGAATCAGCCCCTGGATCGCTACCCCGAACAGCGTACCGAGCACGGTGCCAACCCCGCCGCTGAGCAGCGTCCCGCCTATCACCACCGAGGCAATCGCATCCAGCTCCACCCCCACCCCAGCCAGCGCGTAGCCTGCCTGGGTATAGATCGAGAAGATGATCCCCGCAAGCGTAGCCAGCCCGGTGGAAAGCATATAGATGCGGATAGTGGTGCTGCGGGTGGAGATCCCCATCAGGTTGGCCGAGGTTGCACTGCCGCCCATCGCATACACTTCGTTGCCAAAGCGGGTGCGGTGCGCGAGGAAGATCCCGATCACCACCACGCCCAGCATGATCAGACCAAGAATACTCAGACGGCCGCCGCCGGGGATTTTCCACGCCAGGCTTGAGAGGGTGTCGTAGATCGGATGGTTAATCGGAATCGACTCTTCCGACACCAGATAGCTGACGCCGCGCAGGAAAAACATCCCGGCAAGCGTAATAATAAACGCCGGGATTTTCAGGGCGTCGATCAGCAGCCCCATAAAGGCACCAAAGGCGCAGCCCATCGCCAGCACCAGCGGGAAGGCCAGCAGCGGCGAGATCCCCCAGAAGCCAATCGCCTTCGCCAGGAACACGCCGGTAAAGGCGATCACCGACCCGACGGAGAGGTCGATCCCGCCGGAGAGGATGACAAAGGTCATGCCGACGGCGATGATCCCGAGGAAGGCGTTATCGGTCAGGATGTTGCAGATGACGCGCGTCGAGGCAAAGCCGGGGAACTGCGTCAGACAGTAGAGATAGCCCAGCACAAACACGCCCAGGGTTATCATCAGCGGTAAATTACGTTTTATCATGACCACGAATCCCCTTAATGAGACTGATAAAGCGCGGCGACTGCACGATCAGCACGCAGAGCACCACCACCGCTTTCACCACCTGGTTGAGTTCCGGCGGGAACCCGGACAGCAGGATCCCGGTATTCATCCCCTGGATAATCAGCGCACCAATCACCGACAGCAGCAGGTTGAAGCGCCCGCCCATCAACGACCCACCACCGATCACCACCGCCAGAATGGCATCCAGCTCCAGCCACAGCCCGGCGTTGTTGGCATCAGCACCGCGAATATCCGCCGCGACGATAATCCCGGCAATGGCGGCGCATACCCCGCTTAATACATAGGTCAGCATCACCATCAGGCGGGTGCTGACCCCGGCGTTTTTCGCCGCGCGAATGTTGATCCCCACCGCCTCAATGAACATCCCGAGGGCGGTTTTGCGGGTAAAGAGCCAGAAGGCAATCAGGGTCACCACCACAATGATCACCGGCGTCGGGAAGAAGAACAGCGAGCCACTGCCAATCCACGCCAGGTTCGGGGCGTTAAAGGTGACGATCTGCCCGGAGGTGATCAGCTGCGCGACCCCGCGTCCGGCCACCATCAAAATCAGGGTGGCGACGAACGGCTGGATCTTGAGAATGGCGACCAGAATGCCGTTCCACAGCCCGGCCAGCACCCCGGTGCCCAGGGTCACCAGCAGCACCACCGGCAGGCTGTGTCCGGCCACGGTCATCGACGCGGCAGTCGCCCCGGCAATGGCCATCACCGCCCCCACCGACAGGTCAATCCCGCCGGTGGCGATCACCAGCGTCATACCAATCGCCAGCAGCGCTACCGGGGCAGCGCGGTTTAAAATATCAATCGGACTGCCAAACAGACGGCCGTCCTGGAGGATAATCTGATAAAAATGCGGCGAAACCAGGCTATCCACCAGCAGCACCAGCAGCAGGGCAATAATTTGCGGCATGCCGGTGGGCCATTTGAAGCGGCGCTTCGGCTCACCGGTTTGAGAAAGGGAACGGGGCATCACGGTGCTCTCCTTAAGCCGCAATGGCATTCATGATGGCCGGAACGGACAGGGCTTCCAGCGGGATCTCTGCCACCTGCTGACGGTCGCGCATGATGATCACCCGGTCGGCATAACCCACCAGCTCCTCCAGCTCCGACGAGATGACCAGCAGGGCCAGACCGTCGGCACACAGCGTTTCAATCAGGCGAATAATCTCCGCATGGGCGCCGACGTCGATACCGCGCGTTGGCTCATCGAGGATCAGGAACTGCGGTTTGGTCAGCAGCCAGCGCGACAGCAGGACTTTTTGCTGATTGCCGCCGGAGAGGAATTCGATCGGTTGTTCCGCACTCGGGGTACGAATGCCCAGCTGACGAATAAAGCGCTCGGCAATGGCATTTTGCTCTTTACGCGGGATCGGCCGCAGCCAGCCGCGCTGGGCCTGCAGAGCCAGAATGATGTTTTCACGCACCGAGGCCGCGGCAATAATCCCGTCGGTTTTGCGATCTTCCGGGCAGAAGCCGATCCCGAGGCTGGAGGCCTGATGCGGCGAGCGCAGGGCCTGGGGCTTGCCTTTGATCAGCGCGCTGCCGGTGTCAGCAGGTTTGATCCCGAAGATCACTTCTGCGGTTTCGGTGCGCCCGGATCCTAACAAACCCGCCAGACCGACGATCTCGCCGGGGCGGACCTCCAGATCAAACGGGGCGATGGTGCCTTTTTTGCCATAGCCTTTAAATGCCGCCACCGGCTTATCGCTGAGCAACGTGCGGCCCGCACGTTGCAGGGCGTTGGTCTCCAGCTCGCGGCCCAGCATCATCTTCACCAGCTCAATCTGCGGCAGCTCGCGCGTTTCGCGACAGCCGACAAAGCTGCCGTTACGCAGGACGGTAATGCGGTCGCTGACCTCATACACCTGATCGAGGAAGTGGGTCACGAAGATCAGGCTCACCCCCTGGTCGCGCAGCTGGCGCATCAGGGTGAAGAGCATCTCCACCTCCTGGGTATCGAGGCTGGCGGTGGGTTCATCGAGGATCAGCACTTTGGCAGAGAGGTCGATAGCCCGGCAGATGGCAACGATCTGCTGCATCGCCACCGAAAAGCGGTTCAGGGGTTCACGCACGTCGAGCGAGAAGCCGTATGACGCCATCAATTTTGTGGCACGATCCACCATCTCTTTACGTCGAATCAGGCCAAAGCGCTTCGGCTCCCGGCCAATAAACAGGTTATCCGCCACCGACATGTTCGGCAGCAGGTTCACTTCCTGATAGACCGTGCCAATGCCCAGCTGCTGGGCGTGGGCGGTATTTTTTGGCGAAATGGTATGACCATCGAGCCAGATGGTGCCGCGATCGGCGTGATAAACGCCGGTCAGGGCTTTAATCAGGGTGGATTTCCCGGCGCCGTTTTCACCGAGCAGCGCCATGATTTCACCGCGACGCAGGCTGAAATCAACGTTATCCAGCGCTTTTACGCCGGGGAAGAATTTGCTTAATCCTTCGGTTCGGAGGATTTCCTGGTTTGTATTCATAAAATGACCCTCACCCCAACCCTCTCCCTAAAAGGGAGAGGGAGAAAATAATCAATGCCGACTCGGACTATCCCCTCTCCCCTCAGGGGAGAGGGTTAGGGTGAGGGGAAAAGGCCTTAGTAGCCCATATTTTTCTTCTTCTCTAACTCTTCTTTTGCGGTGTCAGGCAGGTAAAGGGTGGATTTGGTGATGGTGACTTTCTCCGGCAGGGTGCCGTCTTTCTTGAATTTTTCCAGCGCGTCAAAAGCCGGGCCAGCCATGTTTGGGGTCAGCTCAACGCTGGCGTTGGCTTCTTTGTCGATCATTGCTTTGTAGATGTCCGGCACGCCGTCGATTGAGCCGGTGAGGATATCGCTACCCGGCTTCAGACCCGCTTCTTTGATTGCCTGAATCGCACCGATCACCATGTCATCGTTATGGGCGTAAACCATGCAGATGTTTTTGCCGTTGTTCTCGGCTTTGATAAAGCTCTCCATGACCTCTTTCCCTTTACTGCGGGTAAAGTCGCCGGACTGAGAGCGGATAATCTTGATGTTTGACGCTTTGGCGATCGCATCAGCGAAGCCTTTCTTACGGTCAATTGCCACGCTGGCGCCGACGGTGCCCTGCAGCTCAACCACGTTACACGGCTTACCCGCAACCTGCTTAATCAGCCACTCACCGATCAATTGGCCTTCCAGCACGTTGTTGGCGGTGACGGTGGTCATATAGAGAGATTTGTCTTTTACATCGATGGAACGATCGAGCAGGAAGACCGGGATCTCGGCATCTTTGGCTTCTTTTAACACCGGTTCCCACCCTGTCGCCACCACCGGCGCAATGAAGATGGCATCAACGCCCTGGGCGATAAACGAGCGTACCGCTTTGATCTGATTTTCCTGTTTTTGCTGACCATCGGCGATTTTCAGCGTGATACCGCGTTTTTCGGCCTCGCTCTTCGCCACGTTCGTTTCCGCTGCACGCCAGCCTGATTCTGAGCCGACCTGCGCAAATCCTACGGTTAAAGGAGCGGCCATCGCCATAGACGACATGGCTGCCGAAACTGCTGTGACAAGAAGTAAGCGCTTCCACATAGTGATACCCTCGTAGCCCAGGTTATTGTTGGTTAATAGATGTTCCGCGAAAAAACTATAGACAATGCGAGATGTAACGGAGTGTGTTACATCACACTTCGGAAAAGTGAATAAAACGTTAATCACAACTTTGTAATCGCTTTCATTCACCCATTAAGAATGCAGCTGAGTTTATGGATATTCCTGTCATCAGAAGAGCCTGAAAAGGGCGCGCAGAAGCGGAAGCGGGAGAAAACAAGCAAAGACATTCGTCGCCAGTTGGCTATAATACTCGCCACTTGTTTACCAATCATTTTGAAGGACACAGACATGAGCTTACTCAACGTCCCTGCGGGTAAAGAACTGCCGGAAGACATCTATGTAGTTATCGAGATCCCGGCGAACGCCGATCCAATCAAATACGAAATCGACAAAGACACCGGCGCACTGTTCGTTGACCGCTTCATGTCTACCGCGATGTTCTATCCGTGCAACTACGGCTACATCAACCACACCCTGTCTCTGGATGGTGATCCGGTAGATGTGCTGGTCCCAACGCCATACCCGCTGCAGCCAGGTGCTGTGATTCGCTGCCGTCCGGTTGGCGTACTGAAAATGACCGACGAAGCCGGTGAAGATGCGAAGCTGGTTGCAGTCCCGCACACCAAACTGAGCAAAGAGTACGATCACATCAACGATGTGAACGACCTGCCAGAGCTGCTGAAAGCGCAGATCACTCACTTCTTCGAGCATTACAAAGATCTCGAGAAAGGCAAATGGGTGAAAGTGGACGGCTGGGACAATGCCGAAGCCGCGAAAGCTGAAATCGTTGCCTCTTTCGAGCGCGCGAAGAAGAAGTAATTCTTGCTGTGTGAAGAACCCCGACCTGTCGGGGTTTTTTTATGCCCTCTTGCCGCTGGCAGTAAATGTCACAAAAATGTCACATATCGCTTTTCTCTATTCATATTAATGAGATAGTTCTTCTCCCCTGCCTTAACGCCCTGTCGCGCCCTTAAAGTCTGCCCTCTGCAGGTCGATACCCTCGTCACGTGATCGCGATCGCTTTATTACACAGGGAATGCCCGCTACAGATGAAACTCAATTCACTTACCATCGGCCAACGTCTGGGGCTGCTGGCCTCGCTGTTGCTGCTTGCTACGCTCTTTATCGGCCTGCGCGGGCTGGCGATTAACAGCAATAGCCTGACCCAGCAGGAACAGATCATGACGATGGAGCAGACCATCACCGAAAGCATTGATACCGCGCGTAATGCCCAGGTGCAGTTCAAAATCCAGGTACAGGAGTGGAAGAATACCTTGCTGCGTGGCGCCCAGGGGCAAGAGGCATTCGACAAGTACCGGGCCGCCTTTACCCGAGAGAGCCAGAACACCCAGGCACTGTTAACGCACCTGAGCGGACTGCTGCCCAAAATCGGCATGGATAACCGGGAGGTGCTGGCTACCCGTGACATCCACGCCGGGCTGGAGCAGCAGTACCTGGCGGCACTGGCCGATTATCAGGTCGGCGATGTGACCAGCGCCCAACGGGTGGATAAGCAGGTGACCGGTATCGATCGCGAGCCGACAAAAATGATCGACGATGTCGTGGCCCGCACGCTGCAACATGCCAAAGCATTACACCAGCAGACCATCGCCGAAAACGAAACGCGCTATCAGCAGACGAAATGGCTGCTGTTGCTGGCCATGACGCTGACGCTCGCTGCCGGGCTGCTGGTGACCTGGTGGCTGATCCGCAGCATTACCCGTCCGCTGGCGCAGGCGGTGAACATTGCCCGCACCGTGGCCGCCGGTGATTTACAGTCCCGCTTTACCATTGCCGGACGCGACGAGACCGCTGGATTGATGCGCGCGTTGCAGGAGATGAACGTTAACCTGACCCGCATCGTCTCTGGCGTGCGCAGCGGTACCGAGACCATCGCCACCGCTTCGGCACAGATCGCCAGCGGCAACCATGAGCTCTCTTCGCGTAATGAAGCCCAGGCCAGCGCCCTGGAGCAGACCGCCGCTTCTATGGAAGAACTCACTTCAGTGGTGAAAAGCAACGCTGAAAATTCGCGTAACGCCAGCGATCTTGCCCGCAATGCGCGCCAGGTTGCCCGTCAGGGAGAGAAAGCCGTGGAGCGTGCCGTGCAGACCATGAGCGAGATCCATGATTTTTCCAGCGAAATTAACACCATTATCAGCATGATCGACAGCATTGCCTTCCAGACCAACATCCTTGCACTCAATGCCGCTGTCGAAGCGGCCCGCGCAGGCACCGAAGGGCGTGGCTTTGCGGTAGTAGCCGCAGAAGTGCGCGCCCTGGCCCAGCGCTCCGCCTCGGCCGCGAAGGAGATCAGAGTGCTTATCGACCGCTCGGTTAACCGTATTGATGAAGGCAACGGTCAGGTCAAAGAGGCCGGCGCTGCAATGGCGGATATTCTGCTCAGCATCAGCAAGGTGAGTGAGCTGATCGAAGCGATTTCGTTAGCCAGCAATGAGCAGAGCACCGGTATCGATCAGGTCAACGTCGCGGTGACCCACATGGATGCCGCAACGCAGCAGAATGCCACGCTCTCTCAGGAATCGTCTGCCGCCGCGAGGGCGATGCACCGCCAGGCAGAGCAGCTGCTGGACACGGTGCAGATCTTCAAGCTGCGCCGGGAAGAGGTTTAAAAAAACAACGCCACCCGAAGGTGGCGTTGTTCCTTTCAGTACTGGTCTCTGTCTAACCAGTTACCGCTTTCAATCCGCGTTAAACCGTCGACCGGACGCTGGTACACGTACATCCACGCAGTACCGTATGGCGTCTGGATCAACTGGCGAGCGTATTCCCCGCCCCTGGTGCGCAAGGCATCAAGTTCGGCAAGCGTGGCGTTATCAATACGATAAACCTCACCCTGTACCGTTCCGTTCCCCGGAACTGCGCCTGGATAGTGGCCCAGACTGTACAACTGGTAGTTTTCAATATTGTAATTCCCCAGCAGCTGGGCGTTGGTCATCCAGTGGCTGTTGCCTTGCTTAGTTCGTAAACTACCGTAGACAAATATTCGCATTGCTAGAACTCAAACTGATAGAGCACATCGAGTGCCTGGTCTACGCCGGACACCGCTTCCAGATACAGCTTAGGCATCAGGCGATAGCGTAACGTGAGCGTCGCCAGTGAGTCAAAGATCCCCACACCATATTTCACCTGCAGACCCGGCAGTACATAGCCGCTTACCACCACCTGAGAAGAGTCACCGACCCCCTGGGTGTCCAGCGCCAGATTGCTTACGCCAAACGTCTCGCCGATTTTACCCACAACCTGACCACTTTGTGCAACCCCCAGGCCCACTAACATTGATGTCATCGCCGCACTGTCGCTCTGAGAGCTGTCCAGACCTTGCCCGCGCAGCAGGTAAGACAGGGCTTCCTGCTGCGACATCGCCGGGTCAGAGAAGATTTCTGCCTTCGGTTCATCCGCCGTACCGGTCACGCGCACCCCGGCAATCACCTCATCTTCGGTGGCTTCCGGGTTACGGATCGCCTCGATGTTCAGCAGCGGCTGATCCGGCGGCCCCGAGAACAGCAGCTCGCCTTTGCGCACAATCAGGTCCTGGCCGTAGGCGTGGAAGCGCCCTTCAGGAATATTGATCTGCCCGTTCAGGCCCAGCCCTTGTTTATCCTGCGCCACTTTCAGATCGCCGGTCAGCCTTGCCTTCAGGCCAAAGGCATCCAGACGCACGTTATTGCCGACGTGGACAATCAGGTTGCTGTTGATTGGGATCGACGCACGCTGGGTTTCAACCGGCTTCAGATCCCTGTCGAGCATCACTTCATCGCTGGAGACGCCCACCGCGCTTTCCGGCACGTCGTGCACCACGATACGCGCCCACGGTACATCCACCCGCCCGTCGAGCGTATACAGGTCTGGCGTCGCTTCAAAGACCACATCCGGCGAGACATCCAGACGCACCATCGGCGGCACGGTAATACGCACCTTGCTGCCTTTGGCCGCCACCCGCGCACGCCAGTTATCAATCTGGCTCCAGTCCGCGTCGCCACTGAGGTTAATCTGCCCCTGCTGGGTACGCACCACGCCTGCGAGGGTCGAACTCATGCCATTGAAGTTCATCGCCAGCTGGCTGGGCTGCATATCAAATGGCATAAAGTTGCCGTCAACATCCACGCCGTTAAGCTGCATCTGGCCGAACAGCTGCGGGCTTTGCGCGTTACCGGCCAGCCGCAGGTTGGCGTTCAACATCCCGGCCACCTTCTCGCCCCGGGCGAAGATGGCGTTCGCCATGGCCAGGTTGAAGTTGCGGATATTGACGTTGCCGCCCAGATTACGCTGGCCCTGCGGATCGGTAACCTGAATCTGACCGTCAAACTGGCCGTTGTTGGCCAGGCGGATCAGCCAACCCAGTTCGGCGCGATTGTTATGCAAGTCAGCGGTGAGGTTCAGAGTGTCGAACGCCAGCGGCAGCGGCGCATCGTTAATCACCTGGGTCACCTTCACGTTGCGCCCGGAGAGGGTCACGTTACCCTGCGGCAGCCCCGGTTTGGTGGTGTCCCAGGCCACATCCGCTTTACCGCTAAAGACGCCGCTGGCCTGAGTGGCATCTGGCATAAACGGCTTGAGCATCTGAAGATCGAAGCGGTTGAGATTGACTACCGCCCGCCCTTCGGCACCCGCGTCAATGGTCTGCGGCACGCACAGCTCGGCATTCGGGTTGGTCCAGCAGTGCGGCCCGATGCTGATTTTCTGCTCCGCGTTGCGGTAATCCAGCGCAATCGCCCGGTTTAACGCCCACGGCCCCACCGGTGTGGCAAAGCGGGTGTTATCCAGAGTACCTTTCCAGCGGGTCTCTTTGCGGTCAAAACTCCCCGCCAGATGCAGCTGGCCGGAGACCGGCTCCCCCTGGATGCGCAGCTGGAGTTCGTGCTGCTTCTCGCTGCCCTTCGCCTCCAGCGTCACCTGATTGAGATTGACGCCCGGCTGGGATATCCGGTCGACACGCAGGTTGAGATGCCCCGCAATCTGATCGGTGGATTTGACGTCGCCATCCACCCGTACGCGGGCGATGGTCAGCTCCTGCCAGCGCAGGTTATTGGCGGTGATATCCGCCAGCAGCTGCGGTGCGTCGACCGTGCCGCGCACTTTTACCAGACCTTTGGCCGTGCCACCCAGCCCCGGCAGGGCGTTGTCGAGATTCGGCGCATCGATGGTGGCATCCAGATCCAGATCTTTTACCCCCAGCTCGCCTTTGATGTCGGCAGTGTTACGCCCCAGCGCCACGTGCATGCCCGGGATGATCCACTGCAGGTAGCTGTTGCCCTTTAACGAACCCTGAACATCGACCTTGTTCTGCTTCACGTTGCCGGTGATTTTCAGCTCTGGCACCTCCATCTGCCAGCTTCCGCCGTACAGACTGCCGCGCGTTTTAATCAGGCCGTCGAGCTTCGACGGCCAGTCAGGCACCTCTTTGCCGGTGTTGATGCCGGTGAGTTTCAGCTCGCCGCGCCAGCTGATCGCCTTCTGCCAGTCGAGCAGCGCCGTCAGTTCGGTTTTGCCTTCCAGCGCCGCTACCGTCAGCTTATCGAGGTTAATCTGCTGTTCGTTGCCCTTCGCATCCAGCGTAATGCCCGCGGACGGCAGCCCCTCGCCCTTCACCGCCGTGCGGAACGACAGGGTGTAATCGGTCATTTTGCCCGTGAGCTTCAGCTTCACGTCGTCGGCCTGGTACTGCTTCTCGCCGGTAAACGGCCAGTACAGCTGCTCGCTGGTGACCTCCAGATTGAGCGGCAGGCCCGCTTCTGCCAGCCGGGTCTGGCCGCGCAGCACCATATCCACCGGGCCAGACAGGTTAACGCCAAATTCCAGCTGTTCACGCAGCGCCCCGCCGACCTTCAGCTTTACCTTCTCGCCTTTGATCGGGTCGATATTCAGGGTGCTGTTGAGCGTGATATCCACCGGCCAGTTATCGCGCAGCAGCGCATTGCCGGTGGCGTTGACGCTGCCCTGGTTGGTGTCGATATCCAGCGCGTCGAGCTTCATGTTGCCGTCGATACTGCTCACTTTCAGCAGCATGTTGAACACCGTCAGATCGGTATCGCCGGTCAGGCGCAGCTGTTCGCCTTTAAATTCTTCGATATTGAGATTCAGCGGCAGGTGAACGTCTGTCATCTCCGGCAGCACCGGCTTTGAGAACAGATCTTTCAGGGTTTCACCCAGCGGTTTCTCATCCGGCTGTGGGTTCTGAATTTTCGGGTCGACAATCTCTTCCTGCGCCACCTCTGCCACCTTCGGCAGGGCGATCAACAGCCCTTTCAGATCGGTGGGGGTTAAGGTCAGGTTTTTCTCCTGCCAGCGCAGGCCGGAGGTGAAATCCATCACCGACACGGTGGTGTCGTCGATTTTGAGATTGACGTTGTTCAGCGCCACCCGATAGAGGGCAATCGGATACGGGGTGGAGAGATCCAGCGGGCCGCTGTCCTCTTCGGCAACGGGTTCGGTTTTCGGCATCTTTGTGGAATCGATGGTCACAAAGACGTCTTTTAGCGCCAGATCGTTAATGCACAGGCTGCTGTCGCGCAGGCAGCCGAGCTTGACCGCCAGATGCAGATCCCCGGCATTAACCGCCACACCCGGCTGGGTATAGCGGACGTTTTTCAGGTGCAAATCGCGCCAGCCGCCGGTAACCTGGCCGATCTCCAGCCCGGGCACCCAGCGGTTGGCCGCGTTAAACAGCAGATGCAGCCCGCTGGTGGTCCCCACCAGGAACGCCACGGCACCCAGCAGCAGCAGAATAAACAGCAACACGCCGAGGCTGATCTTCTTCCATAAACTCATAACTCTGGCCCCAGACCGATGTAAAACTGCAGATCGTGTGTATCTTTATCACCTACCGGCACCGCGAAATCGAGCTTGATCGGCCCGACCGGTGATTCCCAGCGCACGCCGACGCCAGCGCCGGTTTTGAAATCGCTGCGGCGGATATCGCTCACCGCTTCACCGCTGTCGATAAAGGTCGCGCCCCACCATTTGCCGGTGACATTGTACTGGTACTCCAGCGAGCCGGTGGCCAGCTTCGAGGCCCCGATCAGCTTGCCTTCGCTGTCTTCCGGCGCGATGGATTTGTATTTATAGCCACGAATACTGCGATCGCCCCCGGCGAAGAAGCGCAGATCCGGCGGCACTTTGGCGAAATCGCCGGTTTCAATCCAGCCCAGATTGCCGCGCATCACAAAGCGGTGGCGGTCGTAAAGGGTGCGGATCCAGACGTTCTGCGCCTGAACCACCGAGAAATCCACATCGGAGCCCCAGGCGGTATTCGAATAATCGATTGAATAGCGCTGAGAATCACCCCAGGTTGGCATCAGCCCGCCGCGTGAGCGGGTCCGGCTGATCATCACTCCCGGATAGAGCAGCATCGTGGTGTTGGTGACGTTAGCCTGGGTAAAGTGGTCGAGGCTCCAGCGCAGGTTAATCGCCCGCTGCCAGCCGCTGGAGAGGTCCCAGTAGCGTGACAAGGCAAGGGTGGTGGAGTCCGATTCAGTATCGTTAAGGTCAGTGCGCTTAAAGCCGCCCTGCACCAGGTAATATTGCTCAAGCGGGTTTTTCAGCAGCGGCATTTTGTAGCTGAAATCCAGCTGCTGCTCGGGCGCGGAGACGCTGAGGTTGGTGGTCAGGCTGTGGCCGTAGGAGTTCATCCACGGCTTTTTCCAGGTTGCCTTCACGCGCGGGCCGACGTCGGTTGAGTAACCGACCCCGGTCTCGATGGTGTTTTCGGTGCGGGGCGAGACCACGCCGTGCAGCGGCAGCACTTTGGTCTTCCGCGCTTTATCAAATTCCGGCGCCACTACCACCGAGTTAAACCAGCCGGTCGCGGACAGGCGGCGGTTCAGCTCAGCCAGATCCTTCGACTGATAATAGTCGCCCTCTTTAAAGGGGATCAGATTCTGCAGGTATTCATCGCGAATTTGCGAGCCTTCAAAGGTGACGTCGCCAAAGCGGTAGCGCTCGCCGCTGTCGTAGTCGATATCCCAGAACGCCTGGCGTCTTTCGAGGGAGACCCCGAGCTGGCTTTTATTAAACTGGCTGTCGAAATAGCCTTTGCGCAGCGCCACGCGGGTCAGATCTTTTTTGAAGCCGTCGTAGTCGCTGTGATTCAGTACGGTGCCGTTCTTCGGGCGGTCATGCAGCAGATCGAGGTAGTCACGATCGGTACGCGCCCCACCGCGCAGCACCACATCGGTGCCGCCAATCAGTACCGGCTCGCCCGGCTTGACGCGGGCAATCAACACCTGCCGCCCTTTGGCCGGCGGTGGACGTAATTCGAAGTCGATGGTCGGGTCGTAGTAGCCGAGCGCCTTTAAACCGCCGCGAATCGCATCATCTACGCGCGCGCGAAAGCGCCGGTCCGGCGTAACTTCATCGCTCTGGATCGTGGACAGCTGCGCGCGTACGTTTTTTTCCAGCGCCCCGGATAACCCCTCAACCTGCAAACGAACATTCGCCGCGCTGGCGACTCCGCTTGTCAGCAATAAACTGACCAAACATAACTGGCGGATTTTTGGCACGTTTTCTCCTGAATATCCTTGTTTCCACCCCTGGAAGCATTTGAAGTGCCGCTCCGCGGCGTATCACGGCATAATGCCCAAAACCCAATTCACGGGTTGAAAATTGGTTAAACAACCTAATATTTCTTATGTTTAAATCTAGACTCATTCACCGCGTTTATTGTGTTCAATTAAACGCTTCGTGACAACCTTAACCCAAACATCACCACCCCGGAGGCCTCACCGTGAGTTTATTCGATAAAAAACACCTTGTTGCTCAGGCGGATGCATTACCGGGACGAAATACCCCTATGCCAGTCGCCACTCTGCACGCCGTCAATAATCACTCCATGACCAACGTGCCGGACGGCATGGAAATCGCCCTGTTCGCGATGGGCTGCTTCTGGGGCGTGGAGCGTCTCTACTGGCAGCTGCCGGGCGTTTACAGCACGGCTGCAGGCTACACCGGCGGCTATACGCCCAATCCGACCTACCGCGAAGTGTGCTCTGGCCAGACCGGTCATGCCGAGGCGGTACGCGTAGTGTATGACCCGAACCTTATCAGCTACGAGCAGCTGCTGCAGGTATTCTGGGAAAATCACGACCCGGCGCAGGGTATGCGTCAGGGCAATGACCACGGCACCCAGTACCGCTCAGCGATCTACCCCCTGACGCCTGAGCAGGAGAGTGCCGCCCGCGCAAGCCTGGCGCGCTTCCAGCAGGCGATGCACGCCTCCCATGACGATCGCCAGGTGACGACCGAAATCGCCACCGCGCTGCCGTTCTACTATGCCGAGGACGATCACCAGCAGTATCTGCACAAAAATCCGTACGGCTACTGCGGCATCGGCGGCATTGGCGTTTGCCTGCCACCTCAGCTGGCATAAGCGAGAAACACCCAGACCCGACCCCGCCCTTCCCGGCCGGATCGGGTCAAAAAGCGATCTCTGGCGGCTTTACAGTTCGTTACGCTATACTACCCGCTGAAATAACCGGCTCAACGCTACGAGCGGGTGTTCAATGTGTCTTCACACAAATGTAATTAACTTCCCTTCCGAGGATCTGGCGAGAAGCCGGATAAACTATGTTAAACAGTATTTTAGTAATACTTTGTCTGATTGCGGTGAGTGCATTTTTCTCAATTTCAGAAATTTCACTGGCTGCGTCGCGTAAAATCAAACTTAAGCTGCTCGCCGATGATGGCGATATCAATGCACAACGCGTCCTGAAAATGCAGGAAAACCCCGGTATGTTCTTTACCGTAGTGCAAATTGGCCTTAACGCGGTCGCCATTCTCGGCGGTATCGTCGGTGATGCGGCGTTCTCTCCGGTGTTTTACAGCCTGTTCGCTAGCTACTTCTCACCTGAACTCTCCGAACAGCTGAGCTTTATTCTCTCGTTTACGCTGGTGACCAGCCTGTTCATCCTGTTTGCAGATTTGACCCCGAAACGCATCGGTATGATTGCGCCCGAAGCCGTGGCTTTGCGTATCATCAACCCGATGCGCTTCTGCCTGTTCGTGTTCCGCCCGCTGGTGTGGTTCTTCAATGGCCTGGCGAATATGATTTTCCGCCTGTTTAAGCTGCCGATGGTGCGTAAAGACGACATCACCTCTGATGATGTCTATGCCGTGTTTGAAGCCGGTGCGCTGGCAGGCGTGCTGCGTAAGCAGGAGCATGAGCTGATCGAGAACGTGTTTGAACTGGAATCCCGTACCGTGCCGTCGTCGATGACCTCGCGCGAAAACGTCATCTGGTTCGATCTCAACGAAGACGAGCAGAGCCTGAAGAACAAGGTCGCCCAGCATCCGCACTCCAAGTTCCTGGTGTGTAAAGATGATATCGACCACATCATCGGCTACGTGGACTCCAAAGACCTGCTGAACCGCGTGCTGGCCAATCAGAGCCTGGCCCTGAGCAGCGGCGTGCAGATCCGCAATACGCTGATTGTGCCGGACACCTTGACCCTCTCCGAAGCGCTGGAAAGTTTTAAAACCGCAGGGGAAGATTTTGCGGTGATCATGAACGAATACGCGCTGGTGGTGGGCATCATCACCCTGAATGATGTGATGACGACTCTGATGGGCGACCTGGTCGGCCAGGGTCTGGAAGAACAGATAGTGGCCCGCGACGAGAACTCATGGCTGATCGACGGCGGTACGCCAATCGACGACGTGATGCGCGTGCTGGACATCGACGAGTTCCCGCAGTCCGGTAACTACGAGACCATCGGCGGCTTTATGATGTTTATGCTGCGTAAGATCCCGAAACGCACCGATTCGGTGAAGTTTTCCGGCTACAAGTTTGAAGTGGTGGATATTGATAACTACCGCATCGACCAGCTGCTGGTGACGCGCATCGACAGCAAGCCGACGGTGCTGGTGCCGAGACTGCCGGACGCGCAAGAGAACGCATCGGCTTAAGCCACAAACATTAACGGCTCCCATCGGGAGCCGTTTTACTTACTGCATAGCACGTTGATTAAGCCATCTCAGTTTGCAGACGCATTACCTGACGATTGACTTCGGACATCACAGAAAAGTGCTGCTTATCCTTCACCTTCGGCAGAAGGATCTTGCCCTTATCAAACTCAAAAGCGCCAACATCCTTGATATACAACCGTCCACGGAACAGGATTTTTACGTACTTCGCCACCTGAAGCGGGTTGTATCGTTGGAAAATTTTCATTCTTTTGTCTCCTGCGAATCATACGCTCTTGCAGCGCCACAATTGGGCCGACTTTCTGGAGCGCAAATTTTGTTGCCCAATGACTATAGACCAGTAACCCGGTGATACCCAGTGTGCATAAGTTTATTTACCTTTTGATGACAATTAATCAGAATTTTCTTTGTAATGGTTATCTGCAGGCAGTATAAGCCATCGTTTTTGTACCGTTATGTGCGTTCCTCCGCATTCTGGCACCGGGATTGCGGGTAAAGAACATTGATCGCACTTATGATTAAAGTGCATGACCAAGTGGTCGGATCACCTGCACATTATAAGGAAACACCATGACTTTACGTAACATTCTGGCAACAGCTTGCCTGATGCTGCCACTGATGGCCTCCGCACATAGTTTTGAGAAGGGACAACGTGTGCCGCCGGTGGGCATCGCCGACCGGGGAGAATTGATCCTCGACAATAATGAGTTTAGCTACAAAACCTGGAATAGTGCGCAGCTCGCAGGCAAAGTGCGAGTGATTCTACATATTGCCGGTCGCTCGTCGGCAAAAGAGAAAAATGCAACCCTGATAGAAGCGATCAAGGCAGCAAAATTGCCGCATGACCGCTACCAGACCACCACCATTGTGAATACCGATGATGCGATTCCAGGCTCCGGCATGTTTGTGCGCAACAGCCTGGAGAGCAATAAAAAGCTCTATCCATGGTCGCAGATTATTGTCGATAGCAACGGGACGGCACGGGGTGCGTGGCAGCTGGAAGAAGAGAGTTCCGCCGTTGCGGTGCTGGATAAAGAGGGCCGCGTGCAGTGGGCGAAAGACGGTGCGCTGACGAAAGAAGAGGTGCAGCAGGTAACGGCCCTGCTGCACAAGCTGCTCGGTCAGTAAAGCGAAACCCGGAAGCCGGGGTTGAGGAAGGATTCACGCGGGGTATAGTCGAGCGGCTTGCCCTGCCAGTCGTGAACATGCGCCCCGGCGGCGGCGGCGACCGCATGGCCCGCCGCGGTATCCCAGACATTGGTGGGCCCAAAACGCGGGTAGAGTTGCGCCTGCCCTTCCGCCACCAGGCAGAATTTCAGCGACGAACCGATTGAGGTGGTCTGGTGTTCGCCCAGTTGATGCAGGTACTCCTGCAGTTCGTTGTCGGAATGCGAACGGCTGATCACCACCAGCGGCGGACGGGCATCGCGCACCCGGATTTGCTTACGCACGCTGCACTCTTCTTTCCAGGCTTTACCGTCGGCAGCGCTGTACATCACCTTCAGCACCGGTGCATACACCACGCCCAGCACCGCTTTGCCCTTTTCAATCAGGGCAATATTGACGGTGAATTCACCGTTGCGCTTGATGAACTCCTTGGTGCCATCCAGCGGATCCACCAGCCAGTAGCGTTGCCAGTGCTGGCGCACCTCCCACGACTGCGGATCCTCTTCGGAGAGCACCGGAATATCGGGCGTCAACGCCTGCAGGCCCTGCAGGATCACCCCATGCGCCGCGAGATCGGCCGCGGTAACCGGGGAGTCATCAACTTTACGAATGACGTCCATCGGGAGTTTGCCATCGTAGACCTGCATAATGGCATCGCCCGCATCCCGTGCGAGCTGACAAATTTTATCTAACATTCTCCACCTCTTTACGTGTAACAGTGGGTATAACTCTTTGTTTTATTTATATCGCATTGGGCATAAATCCGCTATCTGTGAAGCAATTCCGGTTTCATGGTCAATTTTTCTGGCAGGATTCACAGTTCTGTAAGCAAAACAATATACATACATATTCTTTTGTGGCCTGGATCGAAAAAAGGACTCCTCAGATGATTAAGTTTAGCGCAACGCTCCTGGCGACGCTGATTGCAGCGAGCGTACAGGCAGCGACGGTGGATCTTCGCATTCTCGAAACCACCGACCTGCACAGCAATATGATGGACTTTGACTACTACAAAGATGCCCCGACGGAAAAATTCGGCCTGGTACGCACCGCCAGCCTGATTAACGCTGCCCGTGGTGAAGTGAAAAACAGCGTGCTGGTGGACAATGGTGACTTAATTCAGGGCAGTCCGCTTGGCGATTACATGGCGGCGAAGGGGCTGAAAAAAGGCGACATTCACCCGGTCTATAAGGCGCTGAATACCCTGGATTACGCGGTCGGCAACCTCGGGAATCATGAGTTTAACTACGGGCTGGACTACCTGCATATGGCGCTGGCCGGGGCGAAGTTCCCCTACGTCAACGCTAACATCATTGATGTGAAGACCCAGAAGCCGCTGTTCACGCCCTATCTGATCAAAGAGACGTCGGTTGTGGATCAGGAGGGTAAGCCGCAGACGCTGAAAATTGGCTATATCGGTTTTGTCCCGCCGCAAATCATGACCTGGGATAAAAAGAACCTCGAGGGCAAAGTCACCGTTAACGACATAACCGAAACCGCACGCAAATATGTGCCGGAAATGCGCGAGAAAGGTGCCGACCTGGTGGTGGTGGTGGCACATTCCGGCCTGTCTGCCGATCCCTATCAGGCGATGGCGGAGAACTCGGTTTACTATCTGAGCGAAGTGAAAGGTGTGGACGCCATTCTCTTCGGCCACGCCCATGCGGTGTTCCCGGGCAAAGATTTCGCCAGCATCAAAGGCGCCGACATTGCCAAAGGGACGCTGAACGGCGTGCCCGCCGTGATGCCTGGCATGTGGGGCGATCATCTTGGGGTGGTCGACCTGGTGCTGAATAACGATGGCGGCAAATGGCAGGTGGCGCAGTCCAAAGCTGAAGCCCGCCCGATTTACGATCTGGCCGCCAAAAAGGCGCTGGTCGGTGAAGATAAAAAAATCGTTGAGGTGCTGAAGCACGATCACGATGCCACCCGCGAGTTTGTCAGCAAACCGATCGGCAAGTCCTCGGATAACATGTACAGCTACCTGTCGCTGGTGCAGGACGATCCCACCGTGCAGGTGGTGAACATGGCGCAGAAAGCCTACGTGGAACGCTTTATTCAGGGCGACCCGGATCTGGCCAAACTGCCGGTGCTGTCTGCCGCCGCGCCGTTTAAAGTGGGCGGACGCAAGAACGATCCGGCCAGTTACGTTGAAGTGGAAAAAGGCCAGCTCACCTTCCGTAACGCCGCCGATCTGTATCTCTATCCGAACACGCTGGTAGTGGTGAAAGCCACGGGTCAGGAAGTGAAGGCGTGGCTGGAGTGTTCTGCCGGGCAGTTCAACCAGATCGATGTGACCAGCACTCAGCCGCAGTCGCTGATTAACTGGGACGGGTTCCGCACCTATAACTTCGACGTGATTGACGGCGTGGACTACCAGATTGATGTCTCGCAGCCGGCGAAATACGACGGCGAATGCCAGATTGTGAATGCACAGGCAGAACGTATCAAGAACCTGACCTTCAACGGCAAGCCCATCGATATGAAGGCCACCTTCCTGGTCGCGACCAACAACTACCGCGCCTACGGCGGCAAGTTTGCCGGGACCGGCGACAGCCATATCGCGTTTGCCTCCCCGGATGAGAACCGCTCGGTGCTGGCAGCGTGGATCGGCGAGCAGTCGAAAAAGGCGGGTGAAATCCATCCGGCCGCAGACAACAACTGGCGACTGGCACCGATCGCAAGCAAGGTGAAGCTGGATATTCGCTTTGAGACTGCGCCAACGGAAAAAGCGGCGGCATTTATCAAAGAGAAGGCGCAGTATCCAATGAAACAGGTGGCAACCGATGAGATCGGTTTCGCCATTTATCAGCTGGATTTGAGTAAATAGCAGTAATGTTGTTGGCCGGGTAAGGCGAGGTAAAAGCAAAACGGCAACGTAAGTTGTAATGCTGGTCAGTTAAGTATTGAGGGCTGTTCCGTTCACTTTATGTTCAGCAGATTATAATAGCTTCACAGCACGTGAACGTGGCAAGGGGGTCACCGCGACCCCCTTGCCAATCCCCGCGGCCCCGCGACGAAATCGGTGCTTCGCACTACGCTCACCTCACGACCTCCTGCCTGCGGTCGGCTCAACTCGACATCCTGTCTCGCGTCGCCTCTGTCCGCCATCCCTGGCGTCCAGCCCTTGTCATCCGGTCTCCGGTTCGCCGATTTCAGCGGGGACTCAACACCCGTGCCCCATTCAGACCGCTGAGAAGGTGGAGGGAGCGAAAGTCCGGCTGAAAATCGCTGAGGCGTTGACCGCAGGCCGGGGCGAGGCGCAGGGATGCGCCGAGAGGGCGTGACCTACATGGATGTAGGATCACGCCCGACCCGAAGCCGAAGGGAATAAGCCGAAGGGACCGCGCAGCGGCGATTTTCTGTGCCGGGAGCCGGGATTGTAAAGGGGGCGGCGGCCCCCTTTACACGTTCACCGCAGCGCATCAGACAGGAAGCAGAGGATTAAGAGTGAACGGAACGGTTCCACTTTTTCCTCAAAGGACTTTGTAGTCAGCCAAATAACGAATAAAAAAACGTGATTTTGCTTAACTGACCAGCATTACAACGTAAGTTGCCGTTTTTAGTGTTTGCGCCCTCTCCCCGTGGGAGAGGGTTGGGGTGAGGGCATCAGGCCGCAAAATTTTATATAATCACGCCGCACGTTCATCCCGATTCGTCATCACCTGCGGTAAATTCAGCTCAATCCAGTCTGCCAGCGCCGCCACTTTCTCGCTCACCTCTTCCCCCAGCGGGGTCAGGCTATATTCAACGTGCGGCGGTACCACCGGATACGAGACGCGGTTGATAAATCCATCCTGCTCCAGCGCCTGTAGCGACTGGGCCAGCATCTTCTCGCTCACCCCACCCATTTTGCGCCTGAGATCGCTAAAGCGATGCGTTCCCTGACGCAGCGCCACCAGAATCAGCACACCCCAGCGGCTGGTCACATGCTTTAGCACATCCCGGGAGGGGCACTGCTCCGCGAAGAGATTGCCGTCGCGCATTTGCTCGCTAAGCGTTGGGTTCGTCATTTCATACTTACCTTTTTGTACGTACTTACTTAAAGTTAGCTAAGGTGATAGTGTGCCACAACACTTACCTGAGACGAAGGATATTCATCATGATCGCGATTACCGGTGCCACCGGCCAGCTTGGCCAACACGTCATTGAGCTGCTGCTGAAAACCGTTCCGGCCAGTCAGCTGGTTGCTATTGTGCGTAACCCGGCGAAAGCCGAAGCGCTGAGCCAGCAGGGCGTAGATGTCCGCCAGGCCGATTACACCGACCAGGCCGCCTTCACCACCGCGCTGGCAGGCGTGGATAAGCTGCTGCTGATCTCCTCCAGCGAAGTCGGCCAGCGCACGCCGCAGCATCTGAACGTGATCAATGCCGCGCAGGCTGCTGGTGTGAAATTTATCGCCTACACCAGCCTGCTGCATGCCGATACCTCTCCACTGGCCCTGCACGTCGAGCACGTCGAGACCGAGAACGCGCTGGCGGCATCGGGCATTCCTTACGCCCTGCTGCGTAACGGTTGGTACAGTGAAAACTACCTCGCGAGTGCACCGCCGGCACTGGAGCACGGGGTCTTTATCGGCTCCGCAGGCGAAGGCAAAATCGCCGCTGCCACCCGCGCCGACTATGCAGCGGCGGCAGCACGCGTCATTTCTGAAGAAGGCCATGCCGGTAAAGTATATGAGCTGGCGGGCGACTCTGCGTGGACATTAGGCGAGCTGGCAGCGGAGCTGAGCCGTCAGAGCGGGAAAAACGTGGTTTATCAGAACCTGAACGAAGCCGATTTTGCCGCCGCGCTGAAAGGCTTTGGCTTACCGGCGGGTCTGGCGGATCTGCTGGCCGACTCCGACGTGGGTGCCTCGAAAGGCGGTCTGTTCGACGACAGCCGCACCCTGAGCACCCTGATCGGTCGCCCAACCACAACGCTTACTGAGAGCGTGAAGAGCATCCTGTAATTGTTAAGAAGTGGTTAATTGTTGTGGCATCCCCGTGGGTCATCTCTGATAATGGAAGCATGACCCACGAGGAGGCTCACCGTGCAAGGCGTACCCGAACAGTTCTTCGATGAAAGAGACAGCGCGCGCTTTCGCCATCTGGCGCAGGTGCCGGGCGTCGAACTGTATCACGCCCACATCTCGCGCTATGCGTTTGAGCCTCACACCCATGAAGCCTTCGGAATCGGCGCAATTGAAGCCGGTGCCGAGCGCTTTCGCTATCGCGGCACCCAGTACGTTGCCCCCGTCAATTCCGTTGTCACCATGAACCCGGATGAGCTGCACACCGGCGAGGCTGAAACCGCCGACGGCTGGCGCTACCGGATGATCTACCTTGAACCGGATCTGCTTGAAGAGGTGACCGGCGTTCGCCACTGGTGGTTTAGCGACGTCACCCGCCACGACCCCCGCCGCTCGCAGCAGATCTGCCAGCTGATTTATGGCCTGTGGCACACCGACGACCCGCTGGCGCAAAAAGGGCTGCTGCTGGATCTGATTGAGACCTTCCGGCCGCTGGCGCGCCATGCGCCAGTGCTGCGCGAAGGCGCGCAGCGCTTCGATCGGGTGCGCGACTATCTGCATGACAATTATATGCATTCCCTCACTCTCGACGAGCTGGCGCAGGTGGTGTCGCTCAGTCCATACCATTTTCAGCGCCAGTTTAAAGCCCATTTCCACGTTACCCCCCATCAGATGCTGATGGCGATCCGCCTGTGGCGCGCCAAAGCGTTCCTCACTCAGGGGCTACCGGCCGCTGAGGTGGCGGCGGCCACCGGGCTGACTGACCAGTCGCACCTGACCCGCGCGTTTACGCGTCGCTATGGCATCACCCCCGTGCGCTATCAGAAACAGGTGGCGAAGCGCTAATGCGCAATCTCATACAATACGCCCGTCTTTTGCCCTTCTACACTGCCAGCATGTTCAGAAATAAGAGATGGAAAAATGATTAGCGGCGTGCTGTATGCCCTGCTCGCGGGTTTAATGTGGGGGCTGATTTTTGTCGGCCCGTTGATTGTGCCGGAGTACCCGGCGATGCTGCAGTCGATGGGACGTTATCTGGCGCTGGGGCTGATCGCCCTGCCGCTGGCGTGGCTGGGCCGCGCGCGTTTACGCCAGCTTTCACGTCAGGACTGGTGGACGGCGCTGGGGCTCACCATGATGGGTAACCTGATCTATTACGTCTGCCTGGCCAGCGCCATTCAGCGCACCGGGGCGCCGGTGTCGACGATGATTATCGGCACCCTGCCGGTGGTGATCCCGGTGTTCGCCAACCTGCTGTATAGCCAGCGCGATGGCAAACTGGCGTGGTCAAAGATGATGCCCGCCCTGCTGTTTATCGCCCTGGGGCTGGCGTGCGTCAACATTGCTGAGCTGCGCCACGGCATGGCCGATATCAGCGCCTGGCGCTACGGTTCCGGCATTCTGCTGGCGTCGTTCTCGGTGGTCTGCTGGGCGTGGTATGCGCTGCGCAATGCCCGCTGGCTGCGGGAAAACCCGGATAAACACCCGATGATGTGGGCCACCGCGCAGGCGCTGGTCACGCTGCCGGTGTCGCTGATCGGCTATGTGGCCGCCTGCATCTGGCTGAATGCACAGCAGCCGACCTTTGCCCTGCCGCTGGGGCCGCGGCCGGGGGTGTTTCTCGGTCTGATGGTGGCGATCGCCGTTTGCTGTTCATGGGTGGGCGCGCTGTGCTGGAACATGGCCAGCCAGAAGCTGCCGACGGTGATTCTGGGGCCGTTGATTGTGTTCGAAACGCTGGCCGGGCTGCTGTACACCTTTTTACTGCGCCAGAGCGTGCCGCCGTTGTTAACCGGAGCCGGGATTGTTTTGTTGGTGGTGGGTGTGGTGATTGCGGTCAGCGCGAAGCTGGAAAAACGCCCGGCGACGCAGCGCTTGCCAGGCCTACAAGATCGTAGGCCGGATAAGCGCTAGCGCCATCCGGCGTTTATCAGAAGGTTTCCCAGTTGGCTTCGTTTAACGCCGCCACCGGTTTTGCTTTGGCGGTAGGGGTTTTAACCGGAGCCGCTTTCACTGCCTGGCCACGGGTAATTTTAAATACTGCCACCGCCTCGTTCAGGCGCGCCGCCTGATCTTCCAGCGCCGCTGCCGCCGCTGCGGACTCTTCCACCAGCGAGGCGTTCTGCTGGGTGACGCGATCCATCTCGGCAACCGCCTGGCCGACCTGATCAATGCCGCGACTTTGCTCATCAGAGGCGGAAGCGATTTCGCCCATGATGTCAGTCACGCGGGTAACCGCATTGACGATTTCTGCCATCGTCTCTCCGGCCTCGTTAACCAGCGCGGAACCGGCGCTGACGCGGGCACCAGAGTCGTCGATTAACCCTTTGATCTCTTTCGCTGCCTGGGCGCTACGCTGCGCCAGGGTACGGACTTCCCCTGCCACCACCGCAAAACCACGGCCCTGCTCGCCCGCTCGCGCCGCTTCTACCGCCGCGTTCAGCGCCAGAATATTGGTCTGGAAGGCAATGCCGTCAATCACGTTGGTGATCTGGGCAATTTTGCTGGAGCTGGTGGCGATTTCATCCATGGTGCGCACCACGCCTTCGACCACGCTCCCGCCTTTCTTCGCGGTGGACGATGCATCCAGCGCCAGTCGTGAAGCCTGACGGGCGTTATCGGCGTTCTGCTTCACGGTAGCGGTCAGCTGTTCCATACTGGCTGCCGTCTCTTCCAGGGAGGCCGCCTGCTGCTCGGTACGGGAAGAGAGATCGTTACTGCCCGCCGAGATTTCACCGGCTCCGGTGTAGATAGTGTCCGCGCCTTCGCGCACCACGCCAACGGTGTTCGCCAGTGATTTTTGCATCTCGTGGACGTTCATCGCCAGCATCGCCATTTCGTTCTGGCCGTGGGCGTTGATCGGCTGGGTCAGATCGCCTGCGGCGATGGCACGAATGTGAGCGATCACTTCATGCAGCGGTTGCAGCAGCACCCGGCGCATCGCAATCCAGCTGGCGACAATCACGCCCACCACAATCACCATAATGGTACTGAGGATCCACAGGATACGCTGGTAGTCCGCTTCGTTATCGCTCACGCCGACGCTGGCCAGCTTCGCCTGCACTTCACGCCACTCGCGGTAGACGGCCTGCATCGCAACCTGCTTCTGCTCGGCATTCTGTTTGAACATATCCTCCAGATTTCCCTGCGCCAGCAGCTCGTTCATTTTTGCAAGCGTTGAGGAGTAAGCGCGGTACTGCTCTTCCAGCCGATCCGCCAGCTTCTCGTCCAGGCCCGGGGTTTCCGGCAGGGCGTAATATTTATCGTAATGCCCCTGCGCCTCTGCCAGCAGATTTTTCCCTGCCGTCACCAGCTCACCCAGCTGCGTGCCGTTGATCTCAGTTGCTGTGGTGTTTTGCAGGCGGAGCATCCCGCGGTTCAGGGTCACACGCGCCTGGTTAAGGCTAATCCAGGCATCGGTAAACTCCGCTACGTTCTGGCTGGAGAGCTGGGAGACGTTGAAATTATCCTTGTCGTTATTCAGCGCGTTGATAAAGACCGTCGCCGCAATGATCTGCATCGCACCCAGAACAAACAGCACCGAGATTAACAGGGTGATTACTTTAATACGTTTAAACATTCTTAGCCTTATGTTGCAGGATATTGTCTGATAAGGCATATCGGCAGAATGCGCATGTTATTTAACATTTCGTGGTCGAACCACCGCCATTTCTGTAAATTATCAAACCCATTCAGCAAGTTAAAAACATAAGAAATTTTTGTGAATCCCCTCCTTTTTGCTCCGTGCTCCCAAAGGGGTATAGCTTCGCCTTAAAGTTGCATTTAAAATGCACCTTATCAAATGACGATGAGGTAATTGCAATGGCCTACCGCGACCAACCATTAGGCGAGCTGGCGCTCTCCATTCCACGCGCATCTGCGCTGTTCCGTAAATACGACATGGATTACTGCTGCGGCGGTAAACAAACCCTGGCGCGTGCTGCATCGCGCAAGGAACTGGATCTGGACCTCATCGAAGCAGAACTGGCGACACTGGCCGAGCAGCCGCTGGAGAAAGACTGGCGCAGCGTGCCGCTGGCTGAAATCATCGATCACATCATCGTGCGCTATCACGATCGTCACCGCGAACAGCTGCCAGAACTCATTCTGCAGGCCACCAAAGTTGAGCGTGTGCATGCCGAGAAGGCCTCTGTCCCGCGTGGTCTGGCGAAAAATCTGACCATGCTGCACCAGGAACTGTCCAGCCACATGATGAAAGAAGAGCAGATCCTGTTCCCGATGATCAAACAGGGAATGGGTAGCCAGGCGATGGGTCCGATCAGCGTGATGGAAAGTGAGCACGACGACGCGGGTGAACTGGTGGAGGTGATCAAACACATCACCGATAACGTGACCCCGCCGGCGGATGCCTGCACCACCTGGCGCGCCATGTATAACGGGATTAACGAGATGATCGACGATCTGATGGAACACATCAGTCTGGAGAATAACGTTCTGTTCCCACGCGCGCTGTCCGGGGAATAAAGAAAAGGCCACAGCGGCCTGATGCCCTCACCCACCGGGAGAGGGAGAAAACATAAAAAACGGCAATCGAAGTTGTAATGCTGGTCAGTTAAGCAAAATCACGCTTTTTTATTCGTTATTTTACTGACTACAAAGCCCTTTGAGGAAAGCGTGGAACCGTTCCGTTCACTCTTAATCCTCTGCTTCCTGTCTGACGCGCTGCGGTGAACGTGTTAAGGGGGCCGCCGCCCCCTTAACAATCCCGGCTTCCGGCACAGAAAATCGCCGCTGCGCGGTCCCTCCACCTTCTCAGCGGTCTGAATGGGGCACGGGTGTTGAGTCCCCGCTGAAATCGGCGAACCGGAGACCGGATGACAAGGGCTGGACGCCAGGGATGGCGGACAGAGGCGACGCGAGACAGGACAAAATTGCCAGGAGCAATTTTGAACAACGCTTGCGTTGGCCCCGAAGGGGCGAGTCCCAGGGATGGGACGAGTCATCACGAGTTGAGCCGACCGCAGGCAGGAGGTCGTGAGGTGAGCGTAGTGCGAAGCACCGATTTCGTCGCGGGGCCGCGGGGATTGGCAAGGGGGTCGCGGTGACCCCCTTGCCACGTTCACGTGCCGTGAAGCTACTATAATCTGCTGAACATAAAGTGAACGGAACAATCCTCAATGCTTAACTGACCAGCATTACAACCGAAGTTGCCGTTTTGCTTTTACCTTACGCCTGCCATCCGTTTCTTACCGATAAACATCCAGCCCAGCCCCAGCGCAATAAACCACAGTGGCGTCACGATCAGCGCCTGACGGGTATCCTCTTCAAGGGTTAGCAGAACCAGGACGAACACAAAGAATGCCATGCAGACCCAGCACATCACCTTGCCCCACGGCATTTTGTAGATTGACTTCTCATGCAGGTGCGGACGCTGTTTGCGGTACACCAGGTATGAGCAGAGGATGATGGTCCAGACGAACATGAACAGGATCGCCGACACCGTGGTGATCATGGTGAACGCACCGATCACGCTCGGGTTAACGTACAGCATCACTACGCCGCCCAGCAGGCAGATACAGGAGAAGGTCAGCCCTTTCGCCGGTACCGCACGCTTAGAGAGTTTAGCGAACGCGCTCGGCGCCACGCCTTCCTGCGCCAGGCCGAACAGCATGCGGCTGGTAGAGAACACGCCGCTGTTGGCGGATGAGGCCGCAGACGTCAGTACCACGAAGTTAATCAGGCTCGCCGCAGCCGGCAGGCCCACCAGCACAAACAGCTCCACGAACGGGCTCTTGGTCGGCACAACCGAGCTCCACGGCGTGACCGACATAATGACAATCAGCGCAAAGACGTAGAACATAATGATGCGGATTGGAATGGAGTTAATTGCGCGCGGCAGAGATTTTTCCGGATCTTTGGTCTCTGCGGCGGTTGTTCCCACCAGCTCAATCCCCACGAAGGCAAACACCGCAATCTGAAAACCGGCAAAGAAGCCACTCAGCCCTTTCGGGAACCAGCCGCCGTCATTCCACAGATGGGTTACCGAGGCCTGCACGCCACTCGGAGAAGTGAAGTGCGTCAGTACCATCACCAGGCCAACCACGATCAGCCCGACAATCGCGACGATTTTGATCATCGCGAACCAGAACTCCATCTCACCGAACATCTTCACGGTGGCGAGGTTCAGGCTCAACAGCAGGACAATCACCGCCAGTGATGCAACCCAGTCGGAGAGTCCGGGGAACCAGAACTGCGCATAGGCCGTAATGGCGACAACATCGGCCATCCCGGTGACCACCCAGCAGAACCAGTAGGTCCAGCCGGTGAAATAACCTGCCCACGGTCCTAACAGGTCGGAGGCAAAGTCGCTAAAGGATTTGTATTCGAGATTCGAGAGCAGCAGCTCGCCCATTGCACGCATAACAAAAAAGAGCATAAAGCCGATGATCATATATACGAATATGATTGACGGCCCGGCCAGACTGATGGTTTTGCCTGACCCCATAAACAGCCCGGTGCCGATAGCACCGCCGATGGCGATAAGCTGAATATGACGGTTTGTGAGATTACGCCGTAGCGACTGCTCAGACGGTGCCTCTTCGTCGGCAACGACTTTTACCTGATCTACCATGTGATTTTTTCCTGTTGTAACTGCCTGTGTTGTTTAGGCTCTTCTGGCCCTTTATAACGTCGAAAAGCGACGGCCCTGTTTAAGGACTCATCGATATTAGGTAAGAATCGGCGGGATGAATACTATGATTTAAATATTATGTTAATAATATGTTTAAAGTGAGTGTCATATCACTCATACAGCGCGAAACAGCTCACAAAAATACACTTACCATCTACATTTGCAAGATAATCTGTTGATTAGCGCGTAACTATAGGTTTTTTAACTATTTTCCCCTCCCCAAATGAGGAGAGGAAAAAGATCGTTCGCTTACAGGATTTCCAGCAGCTCGACTTCAAACACCAGGGTGCTGAATGGCGGGATAGACGCGCCAGCGCCACGCTCGCCGTAGGCCAGGTTCTGCGGGATAGTCAGTTCCCATTTAGAACCAACTGGCATCAGAGTCAGCGCTTCGATCCAGCCTGGGATCACGCCGTTGACCGGGAATTCTGCCGGTTCGCCGCGCGCCACGGAGCTGTCGAACACGGTGCCGTCGATCAGCTTACCGGTGTAGTGCACGCGAACGTGGTCAGTGCGAGCCGGGATAGTACCTTCGCCCTGGTTGATCACGCGGAATTGCAGCCCGGTTTCGGTGCTGTTCACGCCTTCGCGCTCGCGGTTTTCTTCCAGGAACTTAACGCCTTCTGCCGCCATCTCTTCAAAATGCGCGCGACGCACAACGTCAGCACGTTCGTGAATTTCGCGCAGCGCGCGGTGAACCACATCCACCGGAACCGCCGGGTGCTTACCTTCCAGCGCATCGGCGATACCCGCCACCAGCGCTTCAGGTAACAGACCCTGCAGGCCTGATTCGCTCAGCTGCTGGCCTACCTGCAAGCCGATACCGTAGCTTGCCTGCGCTTCGATTGTGTCAAAAGTCGGGGTGGTCATGGGTTTTCCTTCCATCACATTTAAAGTAGCGGGCAGCATAACAGCCACCCTCCATCCGGTAAAACTTTGTCTTATTGAAAGATGACAAATTGCGACGAAACAGAAACAATAGAGACTATCTGGATTATTCCCGAATATGTCACGGAAGCCGGCTTTGCTACGCCCATCAGTCAGTTAGCAAACTATACTTCTCGGGACAGGATAAAAGCGACGCGGAGCAGGAGGAAAGCCATGCCCGGGCCATTTGAATTAAAACCTACCCTGACGAAAATCTGGCATGCGCCAGACAACTTTCGCCTTATGGATCCGCTGCCGCCGCTGCACCGCAGAGGCATTATCATTGGGATGCTGCTGGTCATTATAGGTTTCTTGCTTCCGGGTGCCGACGATAGCGGGACACCCCCCGCGCGTCGGGATGCGGAGCTGGATATCCGCTCGCAATCGCAGCCGCAGCCAGACGCACAGCCGATGCAGACGCAGCTGGTTGCACCGTCAAACGATCCGGGCCAGATGGCCCCCGTCGAACCGGAGCCTGTCCAGGAGGAACAACCGCAGGAGCAGCAGGCTGCCACCCCGGTTCAATCCCAGCAGCCGCCGGGTATCGAACAACAGTGGCGTACCTATCGCGTAGAAGCGGGCAAAACGATGGCGCAGCTGTTCCGCGACCATAACCTGCCGCCTACCGATGTTTATGCGATGGCGCAGGTCGAAGGCGCAGGCAAGCCGTTGAGCAACCTGCAAAATGGCCAGATGGTGCAGATCCGTCAGAACGCCAGCGGCGTGGTGACAGGCCTGACGATTGACAGCGGTAATGGCCAGCAGGTGCTGTTTACTCGCCAGGCTGACGGCAGCTTCTTACGCGTTAAGTAGTACGCTTACCGGGGTGACAAGGCGGGCTTTTTGCTCTCCTTGTTAACCCACCAAATCCCGGAACAGACCAGCACCAGCGCAATCGCGTATTTGATATCCAGAATATTTTCCCCAAGGAAGACAGCAGACAGCACCGTTCCGGCCACCGGGACGACAAAGTTGAACGGTGCGATCATGCTGACGCGATTGTATTTCAGCAGCAGACTCCACAGCGCAAAGGCCACCGAAGAGAGCAGCGTCAGATAGCCCAGCACCGCCGCCGCTTTAACGCTGTGCACTTCCAGCGTCCCGCCCGTGATATACCCCCCGACAACCAGCATTACGCCACCAATTGCCAACTGCCAGCCGGTCATCACCATCGGGTCGACCGTCTGGGAAATGCGTTTCCCGTACAGGGTGGCGGCAGAGAGTATAAAGGCCGCCAGCACCACAAAACCGTCCCCGTTCCAGACAAAATGGAAGTCCTGCAGGCCGCTGTTAAAGTTTACGAGCATTACCCCTGCAAAACCGAGGATGCAGCCGAGGGCTTTGTTGTAGCTGATCCTGTCGTTTTGATAGATGAAGTGCGCCAGCATCACGCTGAAGAAGGTGGCGGTGGCGTTCATGATCGACCCTTTCGCACCCGTGGTGTAGGCGAGGCCGATATAAAAGAAAGTGTACTGGATTGCCGTCTGCGTCAGGCCAAGCACCGTCAGCTGGCCAAACTGCCGTGGGGTAAGTCTGGCGACAGGCTTACGCTGGGCGAGGGCAAACAGCAGCAACAGCAGGCCTGCAAAGACAAAACGGTAGCCGGCAAAGACCACCTTTGAGGGAATATCGTCGGTGGCAATCTGAAACAGTTCATAGCCGCTTTTGATCGCCGGATAGGAGCTGCCCCAGAGCAGGCAACAGAGCGTCGCGCTGGCATAGGCGATTTTTTTACGGGCAAAAACGGGTGTGGGCAGAACGGAGTCCATAGCAAATCTCAAAGATAAAATGGCGTTTCATTTTATTATCAGAGAATGCGGCAGGAATAGCTACCATACAAGCCAAAAAGGCGAGCCGGGTCGCGTTAAAAAGCAAAACGCCGGCACAAGGCCGGCGCTTCGACGTGGTGACGAGTAATTACTTACTCAGCAACAACGTTAACAACCAGTTTCGCGAAGACTTCGCTGTGAACCTGGAAGTCCACTTCGTGCTCACCGGTGGTACGCAGAACGCCGTTCGGCATACGAACTTCGCTCTTAGCCACTTCAACGCCAGCTGCAGTTACAGCGTCAGCGATGTCGCGAGTACCGATAGAACCGAACAGTTTACCTTCGTCGCCTGATTTAGACGCGATGGTAACGGTGCCCAGTGCATTGATTGCTTCAGCGCGAGCGTTAGCAGCCGCCAGAACGTCAGCCAGTTTGGCTTCCAGTTCAGCACGACGGGTTTCGAAAAACTCAACGTTTTTCTTAGTAGCAGGAACAGCTTTGCCCTGTGGAACCAGGAAGTTACGAGCGTAGCCCGCTTTAACGTTAACCTGATCACCCAGGCTGCCCAGGTTTGCTACTTTATCAAGCAGAATAACTTGCATTACCTTATCCTCTTAAAGTCGTATTAATGGACCGTGCCCGATTACTGATGACGATCAGTGTACGGCAGCAGAGACAGGTAGCGAGCGCGTTTGATAGCGCGAGCCAGCTGACGCTGATATTTTGCACGAGTACCGGTGATACGGCTTGGGACAATCTTACCGCTTTCGGTGATGTAGTTTTTCAGCGTTGCGATATCTTTATAGTCGATCTCTTGAACGCCTTCCGCGGTGAAACGGCAGAACTTGCGACGACGGAAATAACGTGCCATATGGCTAGTCTCCAGAATCTATCAAATCAATCTGCTCGGCATGCAGAACCATCTTGCTCAGGCCGTTCTTTGCCTTGTGGCAAGAAATGAACCCCTGAACGGTTACTGCGCTACCGACCGTTATACTGTGAGTAATGGCCTGGTTTTCGTGTCCGCTAATAATAACGGGCATTTGGCACCACGCCTGCCGGTGAAACCCGGCTTCCTCCTGCACTGAACGATGCTCAAGCACGAACTGGCAGTGAGGAATTCCTGATGGGCTGACCTTACGAAGGGGGGTCCTGCACACAGTGCCAGACAACACCAGACGGTTGGTCATCAGAAATTACTCTTCAGAATCCCCAGCATCAGCATCATCTGCGGTTTCATTTGCGAAGTCATCGCGACGCTCACGGCGCTCGTCTTTCGCTTTAACCATCGGAGATGCTTCAGTAACTGCGTTCTTAGTACGCATTACCATGCTGCGGATAACGGCGTCGTTGAAGCGGAAGTTAGTTTCCAGCTCATCGATCGCTTCCTGCGGAGCTTCAACGTTCAGCAGAACGTAGTGAGCTTTGTGCAGTTTGTTGATCGGGTAAGCCAGCTGACGGCGGCCCCAGTCTTCCAGACGATGAATCGTGCCTTCTGCTGCAGTGATTGCAGTAGTGTAACGTTCGATCATACCCGGAACCTGTTCGCTCTGGTCAGGATGGACCATAAAAACGATTTCGTAATGACGCATCGAATTGCTCCTTACGGATTATTCAGCCTCCTGTCTGGGTCAGCCGCGGCCCATGGAGGCAAGGAACGTGATTAAAGGGCGGCTGAAAAATTGACGCGCCATTCTAATTGCCCCCCCCAGAAAACTCAAGTTGATTGCACAAATAATTCGCACAAAGCGCAAAGCCAGTCTAAGTGGGTGATTTACCATTAGTCACAGGCGATCGCGACGTTTTTTTGAACAACAGCATCAGAAATGGTCGCGATTGCCCACCAGATTAGTGGTTACACTTTAACCAGTAGACGTGAATATCGTCGCACCGAAGGTTGTCGTGGAGCGCATATCATGAAAAAGATCACCCTGGCCATTCTGGCTGCGCTATTGCTCAGTGCAAACGCGACAGCAGCCATAAAGGTTGATAGCCGACAGGCCAGAAATATGGATGATGTGCAAAGTCTGGGCGTCATTTATATCAACCATAACTTCGCCACGGAAAGTGAAGCTACAGAAGCGATTAACGCAGAAGCCGATGCGCGGGATGCCCGCTACTATCACGTCATGCTCACCCGTGAACCGGGCAGCAACGGCAATATGCACGTCAGCGCAGATATCTATCGGTAATGCTTTGACGCTAGCACCAGGAAAGCCAACAACGAGAATATTGTCATAGTGAGATTAGCCCCCTGCCCGGGGGCTTTTTTTATTTTTGCCCGTAATAGGCATTCGGACCATGCTTACGCATAAAGTGCTTGTTGAGCAGATAGCGGTCGACCGGCTGCAGTTGCGGATTGATGCCCTGGGCAATCCACGCCATTCTTGCTACCTCTTCCAGCACCACGGCGTTATGCACCGCATCGTGGGCATCTTTACCCCAGGCGAAAGGACCGTGCTGCCAGACAACAACCCCCGGATTGTGCAGCGGCTCAGCATCACCCAGCGTTTCAATGATCACCTTGCCAGTGTTGAGCTCGTACTCGCCCTGCACCTCCTCTTCACTTAATCCCCGTGTACAAGGGATATCGCCAAAGAAGTAGTCCGCATGGGTGGTCCCCAGCGCGGGGATCGCCCGCCCGGCCTGCGCCCAGGCAGTCGCGTGCGTCGAGTGGGTATGCACCACCCCGCCGATTGAGGGATAACGCTGATAGAGCGCAAGATGAGTTGCGGTATCGGAAGAGGGTCGCCATTTCCCCTCGACGACCTTGCCGCTGAGATCCACCACCACGATATCGTCCACGCCCATGCTGTCATAGGCCACGCCGCTGGGCTTGATCGCTACCCACCCGCGCGCGCGGTCAATGGCACTGACGTTTCCCCAGGTAAAGGTGACGAGACCGTAACGCGGCAAATCCATATTCGCCTCATACACCTGCTGCTTAAGCTGCTGCATGTTCGCCTCCTGTCAGCCCGGCACGCGCCATCTGTTCAAGCACCCAGTCGCGTGCTTTTGCAACTTCACGCTCCGGGTTTTCAGCGGTTTCGCTCCACATCTCAATCAGATACGGTCCGCAATAGCCGCTCTGTTTAAGCGTGGTAAAGCACTGTTCAAAATCCACTACCCCGCTGCCGAAGGGGACGTTTTTAAACACGCCCGGTCGCGTGTCTTTGACGTGTACCGCCACGATGTGCCCTGTCCCGGCCTGCAGCTCCATCTGCACGTCGTTATCCCACGCGGAAAGATTGCCAATATCGGGATAGAGCTGGAACCACGGGTTATTCAGGTAGTGGGCATAGCCCAGCGCTTTGCTGATGGAGTTCATCAGCGGGTAGTCCATGATCTCCATCGCCAGCGTCACCTGCGCGCGGCTGGCCATCTCGACGCTCTCTTTCAGCCCTTCGCGAAAGCGGCGGCGCGTTTCATCGTTCGCTTCCTGATAGTAAACGTCATAGCCCGCGAGCTGGATAACGCGGATCCCCACGTCCTGAGCCAGGCGAATCGCCTTCGCCATGATCTCCAGCCCCTGGCGACGCACCGCATTGTCCTGGCTGCCGAGCGGAAAACGACGGTGGGCACTCAGGCACATCGACGGCACGCGTACGCCAGTTTCAGCGATAGCGGACACCAGCGTCAGCCGCTGCTCACGCGACCAGTCGAGACGCGACAAGCGCGCATCGGTTTCATCCACCGACATTTCGACAAAATCAAAGCCCAGCTTTTTGGCGAGCTGGAGTCGCTCAAGCCAGTCCTCCCCGGCGGGGAGGGCCTTTTCATAGATCCCGAGCGGAACCTGTTTGCTTAACATAGCCGCTCCTTATCCCCACAGCTGGGCGATGGAACGTTTGAACTGACGTGCGGCTTCAACCGGCGAGGCGGCATCGCGAATGCTGCGACCGGCGATAAACACGTGAATCGGAATACCGGCGAACAGCGGCAGATCCTCGAGCGCCAGGCCACCCGTCACGGTGACTTTAAAGCCCATGTCGGCCAGACGCTTAACGGCGTTGATATCCGCTTCACCCCAGGCAACGCCCGCCGCCTGCGCATCGCGACTGCGGTGATACACCACCTGCTGAATACCAACGTCGCGCCACGCTTTCGCCTGTTCCCAGGTCCAGAAGCCAGTCAGTTCGATCTGCACGTCGCCGTTAAATTCTTTGGCGACGTCCAGCGCCCCCACGGCAGTGTTGATGTCTGCGCAGCAGATCACCGTGACCCAGTCGGCGTTGGCTTCAAAACACATCCGCGACAGGATTTTGCCCGCATCGGCAATTTTGGCGTCCGCCAGCACAATTTTGTGCGGATACAGGGCTTTCAGATCGCGAACGGCGCGCACGCCCTCCCCCACGCAGAGGATGGTGCCCACTTCAATAATGTCGACCTCATCGGCGATAAGGCGTGTGGTGTCATAAGCGTGAGACAAGGTCTGGTTATCCAGCGCAACCTGGAGCATCGGTAACTGTGACATAGATATTCCCTCTTAGACGGCGGCCGCATCGGCGCGGTCAATTAAATCCAGCACGTCCTGCTCGCTGCGACAGGCGCGTAAACGGTCAAAATTGGCTTCATCTTCAAACAGATTAACGATTTGCATGATCCCCACTTCCTGATGGGTATTGGCATCCACCGCCGCCATGGTGATCAGGATATCGACCGGGTCATTGTCGTCATGGTTAAACACCAGCGGCGTTTTTAGCGTCACCAGCGCAAAGCCCGTTTTCTTTACGCCCTCTTCCGGGCGGCCATGCGGCATAGCCAGCCCTGGGGCAATCACAAAGTACGGGCCAAACTGCGCAACGCCATCGAGGATGGCCTGGTAATAACGCGGCTCGACCACGTCGGCCGCGACCAGTAAATCGACACCGATTTTTACCGCTTCCTGCCAGCTGCTGGCGTCTGCCTGCAGCGTGATGGAGTGGTTCTCGGCCAGTGAATCACGTAATTTCATGGCGCAACCTTATTTCACATCTGCTGGAAAGTGCGCAGCGATCACTTCCATCAGTTTTGGGCCAAAATCTGCGGGGGAGAGCATATTGCGCACGCCCACCACGTATTTATTGCCTGACACCGTGATTTCGCCGGCGATATGGGTCGAGGCAATGATCACGTCCGCCCCACTGAGTTCGCTTTTGTACTCACCGACGGCGCAGCTGTTCACCGTGTGATTCACACCCTGCTCGGTGAGAAACTGATCCACTTTCATTTTCATGATCATGGAGCTGCCTTGTCCGTTGCCACATACAGCCAGAATACGTACGGTCATAATCAGAACTCCTTATTAAGCAGAGTGCTCTGCCAGTTGTTTTTCTGCGTCTTCTTCAGCGCGTAGAGCCCGCCCGGCGAAGATCATATAAGCCAGTGCAATCAGGATAATGACGGCCATAAAGACGATGCCGACCGAGGCAAATCCTTGCATCATTGGCGGGGCCAGAATCGACCAGTCCGCCATCCCCATCCAGGCACTCATCCCGGTGAGTTTTACCGCCCAGACGCAGCCGAAGATTTCAATCATGCCCATCACCAGGCAAATCTTGAGCGCCGCGCGCCAGCCGCCAAAGTGGTTAGCAAACACGCCGATGGTGGCGTTGGAGAAGAACATTGGGATAAAGCCAGGAATGATCAGAATGGAAGAGCCACAGCCCACAAGGATGCCAACCGCAATTAACTGGCCGATGGTGCCCCACATAAAGCCCCACACCACGGCATTAGGCGCAAAGCTATAGATAGCCGCACAGTCGATAGCAAGCACGGCACCGGGAATCAGACGTTGTGAGATACCGTTGAAAGCTTCTGACAATTCGGCGACGAACATACGCACGCCCTGGGTGATGATGAAAATCGCCACGGCGAATGAGAAGCCCGTTTGCAGGATGTAGATTGTCCAGTGAGTTTTACCGGCCATCGCCTGCACAACGTCAATACCGAAGGAAAGCAGGATAGCGCCAAAGAACACCGTCATCACAATCGCTGTGGAGACGATATTGTCGTGGAAAATGTTCAGCCAGCCGGGCAGCTTAAGGTCTTCAACGCTCTCTTCTTTCTTGCCGAGGAACGGCGCCACTTTGTAGGCAATCCAGGACGCAAACTGCTGCTGGTGGCCGATTGAGAAACCGCAGCCGTCAGTCACTTCCTGGGTAGGTTTGTACATCATGTTGGAGGTGATACCCCAGTAAAGCGACACCAGCACTGCGGTACAGATAATGGTGGTCCACATCGGGTAGCCGAAGATGTAGAAGGATACGGCTATCAGCCCGGCCTGCTGGAACATGATGTGGCCGGTGAGCATGATGGTGCGGATGCCGGTAATCCGGCGCAGCAGAACATAAATAATATTCAGCGCCAGCGCCAGCAACACCGCGTAGCCCACCCAACTGTAGGCGTCCCCCATCCGTTCGATGGTGGCCATCATCGAGGCATAGGTGTCTGATATGGCACCGTTAATGCCGTACACCTCTGACATTTTGGCGACCACCGGCTTAAAGGTGCTGGTTAAAATGCCCGAACCCGCCTGAAGCAGCATAAAGCCGATGATGGTTTTGATGGTGCCTTTGACTATTACGCTCACGCTTTTGCGCAGCAGGATGTAGCCCAGACACGTCACAATACCCAGCAGCAGCGGGGCGTTAGTCATTACCTGATTAAAAAACACGGTAAAGACGCTGTAGAGGATCTCCATAACACTCTCCGGTAAAGGAAGCACGGTGCGCGAGGCTTGTGCGAAAGTGCCCCCACTCTAGTAATCACAAATAATCACTACAAGATTGAATTTGATTATTTGTGATGTATCACGCAAATTATTTCCACACGCCGCGCAGTGACTTTATCCTCAACAACTGACATCCATATAAAATCTTATAATTCAATTAATTAATTAAACTCAATGTAACAACAAGTAGGGCTGACGACGTCTGGAACGGACTTCGCACAAGAATTTCGCCTGGCAAAATGCCGTTGCAATGTTGCTTCCCCGGTGTCAACATAAATCAAAATACATCACCAATTGATTAATTATGAGAAAAAGGGAGTCCGCAAAATGAGTAAAGTGAACAGCATCACCCGTGAATCATGGATCCTGAGTACGTTCCCGGAGTGGGGGAGCTGGCTGAATGAGGAGATTGAACAGGAGCAGGTCGCTGCCGGCACCTTTGCGATGTGGTGGCTGGGCTGTACAGGGATCTGGCTGAAATCAGAAGGCGGCGCGAATATATGCGTCGATTTTTGGTGCGGGACAGGCAAGCAAAGCCACGGCAATCCGCTGATGAAAACAGGGCATCAGATGCAGCGCATGGCTGGGGTACAAAAGCTGCAGCCTAACCTGCGCACTACCCCGTTTGTGCTCGATCCGTTTGCTATACACCAGATCGACGCCGTACTGGCTACGCACGACCATAACGATCACATCGATGTGAACGTTGCGGCCGCCGTTATGCAAAATTGCGGCGACGATGTGCCCTTCATCGGCCCGCAAACCTGCGTGGATATCTGGATCGGTTGGGGCGTACCGCCGTCGCGCTGCATCGTGGTGAAACCGGGCGATGTGGTGAAGATCAAAGACATTGAAATTCATGCCCTTGACGCGTTCGATCGTACGGCTTTAATCACCCTTCCCGTAGAGCAAAAAGCGGCGGGCGTGTTGCCGGACGGCATGGACCAGCGCGCGGTGAACTACCTGTTCAAAACCCCCGGCGGCACGCTGTACCACAGCGGCGATTCACACTACTCCAACTACTATGCAAAACACGGCAATGAGCATCATATCGACGTGGCGCTGGGCTCGTATGGTGAGAACCCGCGCGGGATTACCGATAAAATGACCAGCGCCGATATGCTACGCATGGCGGAAGCGCTGAACACGAAAGTGGTTATCCCGTTCCACCATGATATCTGGTCGAACTTCCAGGCGGATCCGCAGGAGATCCGCGTGCTGTGGGAGATGAAAAAAGACCGGCTGAAATATGGCTTTAAGCCGTTTATCTGGCAAGTGGGCGGCAAGTTTACCTGGCCGCTGGATAAGGATAATTTTGAGTACCATTATCCGCGCGGCTTTGACGACTGCTTTACGATTGAACCGGATTTACCGTTCAAATCGTTCCTGTAGTTGGCCACGCTATCGCCGGGCAATGCGCCCGGCGATTCCATCTTTTGCTTAGTATTTTCAGGCTATTTCAAATATCATCTTTTGAAATCAATTTATTTCGGAATAGCTCATGACAGAAGCACAGCGACACCAAATATTACTGGAACTCCTGGCGCAGACGGGGTTTGTCACCGTCGAACAGGTGATTGCCAGACTGGGCGTTTCCCCCGCCACCGCACGCCGGGACATCAACAAGCTGGATGAAAGCGGCAAGCTAAAGAAAGTGCGCAACGGTGCAGAAGGCATCAGCCAGCAGCGTCCGCGCTGGTCGCCGATGAATATTCATCAGGCGCAGAATCACGACGAGAAAGTACGTATTGCCCGCGCGGCATCGCAGCTGGTCAATCCAGGCGAAAGCGTGGTCATCAACTGCGGCTCAACCGCCTTTTTGCTGGGCCGCGAGATGTGCGGAAAGCCGGTGCAGATCATCACTAACTATCTGCCGCTGGCTAACTACCTTATCGATCAGGAACACGAGAGCGTGGTGATCATGGGGGGTCAGTACAACAAGAGCCAGTCCATCACCTTAAGTCCGCAGGACAGCGAGAACACGCTGTACGCCGGACACTGGATGTTCACCAGCGGTAAAGGGCTGACCGCCGAGGGATTGTATAAAACCGATATGCTGACGGCGATGGCCGAGCAGAACATGCTGAACGTGGTCGGCAAACTGGTGGTGCTGGTCGACAGCAGCAAGGTCGGCGAGCGGGCCGGGATGTTATTCAGCCGCGCGGAGCAGATAGACCTGGTGATTACCGGTAAAAGCGCTAACCCCCAGATCCTCCAGAAGCTGGAAGATCAGGGCGTGAAGGTCCTGCGCGTTTAGAGATGCTGGCGGAAAAACGCCACCGTGGCATCAAGAGCGGTCGGCGTGATGCGATGCTTCACCCCCGCTTCCCATAAACAGGTCAGCTGTTTATCCAGCCCTTCCCGCTGTAACGCCTGCTGTAAACGGAACGTCTCTGCGGCAGGCACCACGTCATCTTCTTCACCGTGCCAGAGCAGTAGCGGGCGATCGCCCAGACGCGGCAGCGCCGTCGTCACGTCCCAGTCGGCAAGCGGTGCCAGGGTGGCGTCGAACGCCTCAGGCAGCAGGGGTGGAAACAGCGTCCGGGCCAGGGTCGTGAAATAGCCGGAGCCCATCAGGCTCGCCACGCAGGTTACCTCCGGATGACGCGCCATGATCCCCAGCGCAGTCATGCCCCCCATTGATGCGCCGGCCACCGCCAGCCGTTCGTCCTGCACCAGTCCAGCCTGATACAACGCATCCCGCAGTCCGGCGAACTCGCTGAGATTCCCGTGCAGAATCGGCCAGAACTGCCCGAGTCTTGCCTGCTCATCGCCCGCAAAGCGCGCGCCGTGATCCGGGGCATCTGGCATCACCACCCGAAAACCGGCCTGCGCCAGAGCGACCGCAAAATAACTGTAGACCAGCTTAGAGGAGGTAAACCCGTGGTAAAAAATAACCACCGGCAAGGGTTGCGCCCCCATTCCTGCCGGGACGGCGTGTACAATCTCACGATCGCCAAACTGCCGTATTTCAAGTTCAATCATTGTTGAGCCTCATGCGAAAGGGTGATTCATAATGTTGAGAACTGGCTTACGCTTTCGCGAAATTTTCATTCGAAAATTACGCCGCAGATAACAGTTTGGGAACATTCCCCCAAAATCAAATTAACAGAGATCTACACTATGGCTATCAGGAAACGAGATTGGGTTATGCGAAGGTTTGCTGCTTTAATGCTGATGCTGCTGTTGAGCGGGTGTAGCGCGCTGCAAGGTACGCCGCAACCCGCGCCGCCAGTGGCCGATCATCCACAAGAGATTCGTCGTAATCAAACGGAAGGATTACAGCGAATGGCCACGGTCACCGCACTTGAGCGGGGCTCGCCAGCGGATGTGGAGGATGCGATTAAAGCAAAAGCCGTCGCCGCAAAAGCAGATTACTACGTCATTATCCTTATCGATGAAACTATCGTAACAGGGCAATGGTACTCGCAGGCCATTCTGTACCGAAAGTAATGACCGGTATTTAAACGATATTTACACTGCTTTGCGTCCATAGACGTTTTCCTGTCCACAATAAACTCCGTGCCTATGACAATGGAAGTGAGTTTATTTGCGAAGGATTGCCCGGCGGGTACCGGGGACACGTAAAATGGAGCTGACGATGAAACGATCTCTTGCTTTGACCTCACTGTTGCTCTCAGCCGGTCTGGTGAGTACAGCCGCGCAGTCAGCCGAATTTGCCAGCGCTGATTGCGTAACAGGTTTAAATGAAATTGGACTGATTTCCGTGAGTGATATCTCAGGGAGTCCCCAGGATGTAGAGCGCATGGTTGCGCTAAAAGCTGACGAACAGGGTGCCTCGTGGTATCGCATCATCAAAATGCAGGAAGACAACCATGTTGATCGCTGGCGAGTACAAGCCATACTTTATGCCTGAAAAGCAACCCTAAAAAGCCACTCATTTTTAGTGGCTTTTTAATATTTACAATTCTATTATCCTTGTTGTTACTACCTCATGACCTTCCTGCAACATTTAGTTACATAAACCCAATAAATGTTATCCCCGCTCTGCCGTTGAAAAGCGATACCTTTTTAGCAATGAGCAATTTATGATCAATTTTTTTCGCCGTGCAGGTCTGGGCACTAAGCTATCGCTGCTTACCGGCTTGAGCGTTGCCATACTCTTTCTGCTTTTCACTTTTCTTCTGAGCTATAACACCAGTCAAAAACTCAAATCTTTGGCCATAGAAGATCTGCATAACCAGTCCACCGGCGTGGTGGATATGGTGCAGATGTTCAATACCAGCCTCACCGAAGAGGTGGAGAGCTATACCCGCCTGTTTACCACCTTTTTGCCGCAGCCGCTGAGCCTTGATGCCAGCCAGACCCGCACCATCAACGGCCAGAATGTCCCGTTGTTGAAAGGCGGTGATACGGAACTCCATGAGAACAACACCACACCCGATGATTTCCTGAATCGCACCGGTGCTATCTCTACGCTGTTTGTGCGCAGCGGCGACGACTTTGTCCGCGTGGCAACCTCGCTGCGAAAAGAGAACGGCGATCGGGCCATCGGTACGGTACTGGACCCTGCCAGTCCGGCCTGGGCGGTGGTCACCCAGGGCGAGGTGTATCGCGGCCTCGCCCCGCTGTTCGGCAAACGCTACATCACCCAGTATCAACCGGTAAAAGACGCGGGTGGACAGGTGATCGCCATTATCTTCGTCGGGGTCGACATTACCCACTCATGGAACGCTATGCGCGAGAAGATCCTCAGCCGCCGTCTGGGCGAGAGCGGCCACTTCTTCGTGCTGGATCGCAGTCATGGCAAAAATCACGGCCAGTACCTGTTCCATAGCACAGAAGAGGGGCAACTGCCGAAGTGGGAGAACGACGTTCAGCAACAGCTGCTGGGGGATCGTTCCGGCACGCTGGAGCGCCAGAGCGCCGAAGGTCGCACGCTGATTATGGCCTGGACGCCGCTCCCGGGCTGGAACTGGACGATAGTGGGCCAGGTGGATAAAACCGTTCTGTTGGCCGATGTGACCAGCCTGCGCGATCGCTTCCTGCTGGCGGGAGTCGTCCTGTCCGCACTCTTCGCCATGCTGTTCGTGTTTATTATCCGCCGCTGGCTTACGCGCCCGCTGCGCGATGTGATTGGTCTTGCGCAACAGTATGCCGCAGGCGATCTGCGCGCCACCCTGCCTGCCACCCGTCAGGATGAGGTGGGGCAGCTGATCAACGCCATCAACGGCATTGGCGGCGGGCTGCAAAAAATCGTGCTGCAGGTGCGTGAAGCGGCGGGAGATATCCATCTGGGAACCAACGCTCTGGCGGCGGATACCGGCGAGATCTCCGAGCAGATCAATAAGCAGGCCAGCAGCGTGGAAGAGACCTCCGCCAGTATGGAGCAACTGGCGGCCAGCGTGCAGCAGAATGCAGCCAATATGGAGCAGACCCAACAGCTGGTCGGCGAAACCTCCCGGGCGGTGCATCAGGGCGGGGAGACCGTCAACCATGCTGTCGCTACCATGGATGATATTCGCGAAGCATCGAAACGTATCGAAGCCATCACGCGGGTGATTGAGGGTATCGCTTTCCAGACCAATATTCTGGCCCTGAACGCCGCCGTAGAGGCCGCCCGGGCGGGTGAACACGGTAAGGGCTTTGCCGTGGTGGCCCAGGAAGTCCGCGCCCTGGCAGCGCGTAGCGCCAACGCGGTAAAGGAGATTGAACTGCTGATTGGCGATACGCTCAGTAAAGTGAGCGAGGGCCACGCCCTGTCGGAGCAGACCCGTCAGGCGATGGAGAGCATCATCGGGCACATCGACAATATCAACCAACTGGTTACGGAGATTAACCATGCCTCCCGCGAGCAGTCGGCAGGCATCGGTCAGGTGAACATGGCGATGGCGCATATCGGCGAAGCGTCGCATATCAACGCCGATCGCGTTTCACGCAGTGAACAGACGGCGCAGACCCTGCGGGGGAAAGGGTCGCACCTGACCAATCTGGTCAGCCTGTTCCGTCTGTAAGTCTCAGGCAACGCCGCCCGTGGCGCGCAGGAGCAGGTCGTCCTGCACCTGCGCGCTGAGCAGAGAGCCCCCACGGGCGTCGAGCATTTCACGGCACCAGGCCTGCGCCATCGGTGGTGATGTATGGCGCAACATCTGCGCCCCCGTGCCCAGCTGAAAGATCTGCCGGGCGATCTCCCTGCCCTGCGCCTCCTGCGGCTTACGCAGTTTTTGCTGCAACTGCCGCCAGCTGCGGTCGAAATGGCGGTCCTGTCCTTTTACTTCGGCAAAATCCGCATACAGCATATCGGCCACGCCAGGCTGCTTCGCCAGCACCCGCAGTACGTCCAGCCCCATGATATTCCCCGATCCTTCCCAGATGCTGTTGACCGGCATTTCACGATACAGACGCGGCAGTTCGCTCTCTTCGCAGTAGCCGATCCCGCCCAGAACCTCCATCGCCTCGGCGACAAACGGGATCCCCGCCTTGCAGATGGCAAATTTAGCCGCCGGGGTGAACAGCCGCGCCCACAGCGCTTCCTGCTCATCCGCCCGGCGATCCCAGGCCCGCGCCAGACGGAACAGCAGCGCGGTTTGCCCCTCGAGCTGTAGCGCCATCCGGCTTAGCACGTCGCGCATCAGCGGCTGCTCGATCAGATTTTTGCCAAAGGTCTGGCGCTGGTGGGCGTGATACAGCGCCACCGAGAGTGCGCGACGCATCTGCCCGTGGCTGCCGAGGGCGCAGTCAAAGCGGGTTAATCCGCCCATTTTAAGGATCTGGCGCACGCCTTCGCCTTCTTCACCCAGCAGCCAGCCGGTGGCGTCGAGAAATTCGGCTTCACTGCTGGCGTTCGAGCGATTGCCCAGCTTGTCTTTGAGCCGCTCCAGCTGTACGGCGTTGCGCAGCCCGTCGGGCAGAAAGCGCGGAACGAAGAAGCACGACAGCCCGCCTTTGGCTTGCGCCAGCACCAGGTGCGCATCGCTTTGCGGCACCGAGAAAAACCATTTATGGCCCACCAGCCGGTAACTGCCGTCGCTGCAGCGCTCCGCCCGGGTGGTGTTGCTGAGAACATCTGAACCGCCCTGCTTTTCCGTCATCCCCATCCCAATCAGCAGGCCGCGCTTTTGGTTGCCGGGTGCCAGATGCGAGTCATATCGGTCGCTGAGCAGCGGCGTCAGCCAGTCGTGGAAGGCGCGCGGCAGCGCCTGCTGCAGCAGCGGCGTGGCGGCAAAGGTCATGGTGATAGGGCACAGCGTGCCCGCCTCCACCTGGGCATGCAGGACAAAACGTGCCGCCCGGGCCACGAAGGATCCTTTTCGCGCCTCCTCTTCCCACGCCAGGTTATGCACCCGGTTAGCGCAAAGCCCCTGCATCAGCAGGTGCCAGGCCGGATGAAAGCGCACGTCGTCCAGCCGCGTGCCGCTGGCATCATAGCGCAGCAGTTCAGGTGGATTGACGTTGGCAAGTCTGCCCAGCTCCAGTGATTCGGCGGTGCCCAGCTGCTGACCGATACTGGCGAGCAGCTCGGCGTCCCACTCGGCACCTTCGCGGTTGACCGCTTCACACAGGGCGCGGTCGGAGAGGAAAAGATTGCTGTTCGTCAGGGGTGAAGGCTGATTGAAAACCGTATGCGTTTGCCAGTGCATGGTGTGTCCCTCCTTCAATGGCAAAGAAGGTAAGTATGGACGCTACGGGAGGAGGTATTGCGCTCAGCAAGCGTGAAACAGCTCACACAACCTAAGAATAATAAATTTCCCCGCCAGCTTATGGTGAATAATTTATTCTCATTTCTCAGGGAGAATCACGATGCAATCTACTCAACTTGCGCCAGAGGCCCACAAGCGCGCGTTAATTGCAGGATCGATTGGTAACTTCATCGAATGGTATGAGTTCGCGGTGTACGGTTTTATGGCCACCGTCATTGCGAAAAACTTTTTTCAACTGGACGGTGAAACGGGGCTGACCAGTCTGATCCTCACCTACGCCTCCTTCGCCGTCGCCTTCTTCTTTCGCCCGCTCGGTGCCATCGTCTTTGGCCGGATAGGCGATCGGATCGGGCGTAAGCCCACGTTGATTATTGTGCTGGTGTTGATGACTCTGGCAACGGCCGCCATCGGACTGGTGCCGGTGTATGCCAGCATCGGCATTGCCGCCCCGCTTATCATCACCGGCCTGCGGATCCTGCAGGGGTTGTTCGCAGGTGGCGAGTACGGTGGCGCGGTGTCGCTGATGACCGAGTTCGCTCCGCGCGGCAAGCGTGGATTGTACGGTGCCTGGCAGTCCTTTACCGTGGCGCTAGGCCTGCTGGCCGGGGCAGGCATTGTGGCGCTGCTCTCAGTACTGCTGACGCCAGAGGCGCTGCATGACTGGGGCTGGCGTATTCCGTTCTTTATTGCCCTGCCGTTGGGAGCCGTTGCCCTGTGGCTGCGAGTGAACATGGAGGAGACGCCGAGCTTCGTGAAGCAACAGGCAAAACCGGTGGCGGTGAAAGCGCAGACCGCGGCAACGCTGAAAGCGATTGTGATGGGCATCGGTCGGGTAATGGTGTGGTCTGCCGCTGGCTATACCTATCTGGTGATTATGCCCGCCTACCTGCAATCGGCCCTGCACACCGGTTTTAATCAGGCACTGCTGATTGCGGTGATTTCCAATATTGGCTTCGCCCTGACCATTATCCCGTCGGGGATACTAAGCGATCGCATCGGGCGCCGGACGGTGATGGTGATCGCCGCCGCGCTGCTGCTGATCCTCGCCTTGCCGCTACTGAAAATATTGCAGGCGGAGTCCAGCACTCTGGCGGTGAAAGCGACAGTGGTACTGATTGCAGGGGGTCTGGTGGGGATGCTGGCAGGTCCGGGTCCGGCGATGCTGTCCGAAATGTTCCCGACACGGGTACGTTATACCGGGCTGGGTCTGGCCTATTCCCTGTCGAACGCTATCTTCTCGGGCTGTGCGGGATTGATCATTACCGGGCTTATCAAAGAGACGGGCAATCTGGACATTCCGGCCTATTACGTGATGGCAACGGCGGGGGTGAGTATCGTGGCGCTGATGACGCTGAATAAAGACGACCATCTACGTTCACTGGAGGAGTAAGGAATACAGCCGGGTAAAGGCGACGCTTTACCCGGCACAGCGCATGATTAACCGCGCTGACGGACCGCTTCGAACAGGCAGATGCCGGTAGCTACGGAGACGTTCAGGGAGGATACGCTGCCTGCCATCGGAATGCTGATCAGCTCATCACAGTGCTCGCGGGTCAGGCGACGCATACCTTCGCCTTCTGCGCCCATCACCAGCGCCATGCGGCCGGTCATTTTGCTCTGGAACAGGGTATGGTCGGCTTCGCCAGCGGTGCCCACGATCCAGATGTTCTCTTCCTGCAGCTGACGCATGGTGCGCGCCAGGTTGGTCACACGGATCAGCGGAACGTTTTCTGCCGCGCCGCAGGCCACTTTCTTCGCCGTGGCGTTCAGCTGCGCAGAGCGATCTTTTGGTACGATCACCGCATGCACGCCCGCCGCATCGGCGCTACGCAAACAGGCACCGAGGTTGTGCGGATCGGTTACGCCGTCGAGGATCAGGAAGAACGGGTTTTCCAGCGTGGCAATCAGATCCGGAAGATCGTTCTCCTGATACTGACGACCCGGTTTCGCGCGGGCAATGATCCCCTGGTGTACCGCACCCTCGCTTTTCTCATCGAGGAACTGGCGGCTGGCCAGCTGGATCACCACGCCCTGGGCTTCGAGGGCGTGGATCAGCGGCAGCAGACGTTTGTCTTCACGCCCTTTCAGAATAAAGACTTCCTGAAAACGCTCCGGGGCGCGCTCCAGCAGGGCCTGCACCGCATGGATGCCGTAAATCATATCACTCATTAAACTTACTCGTTTTAGGCGGGGTGCGCCGGGTTAAATTGGGCCGTGAAACAGGTCACTTGCGCCTAGTATAACCGACACTGCGCCCAAATCGACCCTTGTCGGCGTTAGCCATTCACCACCGCTTGCCCGGTACCTGCCGGGACCGGGTGCGCAGGCAAAATAGCGTTGAGTAAATAACGGGTATAGTCATGCTGCGGGTGCGTAAAAATGCGTTGTGTTTCACCCTGTTCCACCAGCCTGCCCCGGTGCATCACCCCTACCCGGTCCGCAATGTGGCGCACGACATTCAGGTCATGAGAGATAAACAGATAGGCCAACCCGTACTCGCGCTGCAGCCTCATCAGCAGATTGAGGATTTGCGACTGAATCGACACGTCTAACGCCGAGACTGGCTCATCGCAGATAATCAACTTTGGCTTGAGGATCAGCGCCCGGGCAATACCAATGCGCTGGCGCTGGCCGCCGGAAAATTCATGCGGGTAGCGGGCGGCATCCTGCGGGCGCAGGCCCACCTGCTCCAGCATGTCGGCCACCTGGGTTTTGCGGTTGCCAATACCGTGAATAATCAGCGGCTCCTCCAGGCTGTAGCCGACGGTGCGCTTTGGGTCGAGCGAAGAGAGCGGATCCTGGAAAATCATCTGCATATTGCGGCGCACCCATTTCCACCCGCTGGGGTTTAAATCTGCCAGCGAGCGCCCTTCAAACTGAATATCGCCCCCGCTTGCCGGGGTGAGCCCCAGCACGAGCCGTCCGGTGGTGCTTTTGCCGCTGCCGGACTCACCTACCAGCGCCCAGGTTTCACCCGCGTTGAGGGTAAAGCTCACCCGATCCACCGCAGGCACGGATTGCCCGCGGCGCTGAAAGGTTTTCGAAAGCTGATTCACGTTCAGTAAGGGGGTTGTCATGTGATGGCTCCTGTCTCGTCGGCTCGCCAGCAGCGAACCCGATGCGTCTCACGTTCAACGGTGCGCAGCTCGGGTGCCTGTCCCCGGCAGCGCGGCTGTGCCAGCGGGCAGCGATCGGCATAGGTACAACCCAGGGGCAGCGCGTGCAGAGACGGCACTTGCCCGGCAATTTCTGCCAGCGGCGTTTTGGGGGGGTGATCCACCGAGGGTCGAGCCGCCAGCAGCGCGCGGGTGTAGGGGTGGCGCGGGCGCTCAAACAGCGTATAGACGTCGGTTTCTTCCACCACCTGACCGGCGTACAGCACCACCACGCGCTGGCACAATCTGGCCACCACGCTCAGATCGTGGGTGATAATCACGATCCCCATTCCGGTTTCATGCTTAAGTTCGTCGAGCAGATCGAGGATTTGCGCCTGAATGGTCGCATCAAGGGCCGTCGTGGGTTCATCGGCAATCAGCAGCGACGGCGAGGTGGCGACAGCCATCGCAATCATCACCCGCTGGCGCATTCCACCGGAGAGCTCATGCGGCCAGGCACCGGCGCAGCGCGCAGGGTCGGGTATCCCCACCTGATCGAGCAGCACGAGGATTTTCGCCTGCCGCTGCGGGCGCGTCAGGGACGTGTGCAGCCGCAGGCTTTCGCCAATCTGCTCGCCAATGGTCATTACCGGGTTCAGGCTGGCCAGCGGGTCCTGAAAAATCATCGCCATGTCGCGCCCGCTCATCTGCCGACGGGCGTTAGAAGAGAGGGTATGCAGCGCATTGCCCGCCAGAAATACCTCGCCCTCAACCCGGCTGGTGCGCGGCGAGAGCAGCCCCATCAGCGCCTGCGCCGTCACGCTTTTACCGCAGCCCGACTCGCCAATAATGCCCAGCGTTTCGTGGGCGTTAACCTGAAACGAGACGCCGCGCACCGGAGAGATAATGCCCTGGCGGGTGGCGAAATCGACCGCCAGCTCGTTGACCTGAAGCAGCGCCTCAGCCATGGCGTCCCCCTTGTTTTAACAGCCGTAAGATATGGCGCGGGAGTGGTTTCAGCCCGGGATCGGCGCTGTCGCGCAGGTCATCGCCAATGATATTGAGTCCCAGGATCAGCAGCACGATGGCGATGCCGGGGAAGAAGGTCATCCACCAGGCGGTAAAGATCACCGCTTTCCCCTCCAGCAGTAAATTGCCGAGGCTGGGCATCGGGGCCGGCACGCCAGAGCCGAGGAAACTGAGCGCCGCTTCGGTGAGAATCGCCACTGAAAAGACCCAGCTGACCTGCACGATAAACGGCGAAATAACGTTGGGCAGCAGATGCAGCCAGATAATGCGTGAGGAGCTCGCCCCCTGCGCCCGCAGCGCTTCGATAAAGTTTTTCTCTTTGATGACCAGCGCCGCACCGCGGATCACCCGGGCAATCGATGGGACATATACCAGCGACAGGGCCAGCACCACGTTGGCAATATTTGGCCCCAGCACCCCCACAATGGCAATGGCCAGCAGCAGAGAGGGAAAGGCAAACAAACCGTCGCAGATGCGCATTAACACCCGGTCGACGGGGCGATACCAGGCGCACAGCAGGCCGACCACCATTCCCGTGACGCCCGCAATCACCGCGACGGCAGCCCCAACCGAGAACGACACCCTTACCGCCAGCGCCACCCGCACGAACAGATCCCGACCAAAATTATCCGTGCCGAACCAGTGCGCGGCAGAAGGCGCTTTCAGGCGACTTAACGGGTCGATGCTGTAAGGATCGTAAGGGCTTAACCCGCTGGCAAAAAACGACAGCAGGACGATTGCCGCCAGCACTGCGGGCCAGATCAGCAGAGAAGGATTGCGGATCGGGATCATTTTTCACCCCCGTCGACAGAAAGACGCGGGTCGGCGAGATAGCTCAGCAGATCCACCGCCAGATTGATCAGCACGTAGCAGACCGTGATCAGCAGTACCACGCCCTGGATCACCGTCACGTCGCGCCGCTCGATCGAATCGACAATCAGCGATCCCACGCCAGGAATGCCGAACACGCTTTCGATAACGATGGTGCCCGTCACCAGCGAGGCAAAGGATTCGCCGCAGATCGTCAGGATCGGGATCAGGCTGTTTTTCAGCGTATGGCGTAGCAGTACCAGCCGCTCCGGCACCCCTTTGGCTCTGGCGGTGCTGATAAAGGGCTCCTGCATCACATCCAGCATCACCGCCCGCGTCATGCGGGCGATGAGCGCCGCAATGCGCAACCCCAACGCAATGGCCGGCAGGGTCAAATACCAGACGTTGAGCCAGAGGTTATCGTTGGTCGAGCGATACCCCACCACCGGAAACCAGCGCAGCTGCACCGCAAAAAAGAAGATCAGAAACAGACCGAGCAGAAAGCCCGGCACCGACATGCCAACCGTCGCCAGCATGCGGATAGCGCGATCCATCAGGCTGCCGTGCTGCCATGCACTCAGCACCCCGCCCGCCAGGCCGAGCACCAGCGCGATAGCCTGGGCATACAACGCCAGCGCCAGCGTGGGGGTAAGGTGTTGCAGAAACAGGCTCATCACGCTGGCATCAAGAAACAGGGAATGGCCTAAATTGCCGGTGAGGATGTCCGCAAACCAGCTGACAAACTGCACCAGCATCGGCCTGTCCAGCCCCATCTGCTGGCGCATGGCCGCAACGTCCTGCGGGCTGGCATCGTTACCGAGAATAACCAGCGCCGGATCGCCCGGCGCCAGATGAATCAGACAAAACACCACTACCGACACCACCAGCAGCACCGGTAGCAGTGCCAGCAGGCGGTGAAACAGATATCTTTTCATCGCCTTCTCCCGTCAGGGTTGGGTTACGCTGACATTCCACAGAATCGGGCCAATCAGATCCTGGAAGCCCTTCACGTTGCTTTTGATCGCCACCGCATCCGGCGTGGTGCGCCCCAGCACGATCACCGGCAGATACTGCCAGCTCAGCACGTTGAGTTTATCCACCAGCGGTTTTGCCTCCTGCAGGGAAGGCGCTTGCTTGATCGCATCCAGCACGCTGTCGATCTCCGGGCTGTTGCTCAGGCCGGGGAATCTGGCGCGGGAGTCAAGGAACGGATACTGGTGCAGAACCTGACGCATGGAGAACTCCAGCGCACAGAGATCGAAGTTTTTCGGATCCTGGCGGCGCTGCAGCACGGTCGGCCAGTCGTACACGTCCAGCCGGGATTTGACGCCGATCTGCTTCAGCACCTGCTGGGCAACAATCGCCAGGTTATACAGCTCGGCATACTCTTTGGTGGCGATGATCACCACCTCTTCGCCGTTGTAACCCGACGTTTTGACCAGCGCGCGCGCTTCATCCAGCTTGTGCTGGTTCCAGAAAGGCTTGCCCGCTTCGCTGTACCAGTCCACCTGATCCGGGAAACCCAGCGACGGATCCTCTTTGAAGAAGCGCGGATCGCTGTAGCCAGCCAGCAGCGTCTGATGCACGTCGAGCGCCAGATTAAACGCCTGACGCAGCTTCACGTTGGCAAACGGCCCCTGGTTTTTGTTGAACAGATAGGTGATCAGGGATCCGCCGCCCTGCGGCTGGAACAGAGACAGATCTGGGGCGCTGCTCAGGGTGTCAATATTGTCCTTCGGCAGCTGGAAGACGAGGTCATACTCCCCGGTCATCGCCCCGGCAAGACGGGTCGATTCGTCGGTGATATAGCGGAACCAGATATCCTTCACGTCCGCTTTTTTCTGCCCGGAGAGCCCGCTCGCAGGCTCGGTGCGCGACTGATACTGGTCATAACGGGTTAAGTGCAGGTAATCGCCAGGCTTAAATTCGGCCAGCTTATAAGGGCCGGTGCCAACGAGATCGGTCACCGGCTTCTTGCTGCTGTTGGCCGCATCAATAATACGTTTTGGCATGATGGCGGCGATGTTCTTCACATCGGCCAGCACGTTGAGGGTGATAAGCGACGGAGCCGCCAGGGTGAAGGTGACGGTTTTGTCATCCACTTTGCTGAACTGCACGCCCGGCAGGTTGGCTTTGCCCTGAGTGGAAACCGCCAGCCAGCGATTCATCGAGGCCACCACGTCATCGGCGGTTAGCGGTTGGCCGTCGTGGAAATGGATCCCGTCACGCAGCACAAAGGTGTAGGTTTTGCGATCCTCGCTCAGGGTATAGCTCTGCACCAGCTCCGGGACCGGCTCGAATTTAGCATTGATGGTGAACAGCGTTTCGAAGATATGCCGGTCCACGTCCGAGGTGGCATTGTTGGTGGTCAGATAGGGATCCAGCGTACCCGGACGGTTGCCGTAGGCAATGTTCAGGGTCGCATTACGATCCACGCTTTGCGCCTGTGCGCTTCCCAGGGGTAAAACCGCCGCCAGCAGCAGCGTGGCGGCAGAAAACAGCATCTTCATTATTGTATTGCTCCGGTCAACGTTAAGCGGCCTGGGTCGCAACGGTGCGCCCGGCGAATTCATCTTTTGCTGCCTGCAGCAGCGCGGCATCCGTCAGCAGGCGCAATCCGGTGCGCGCCAGCACCTGCGCCCCGGTCACCAGCGCGTCGTACCCCTGCGTAGAGTTGGCCGCTTCGCGGAACGCCACGGTATGACCGATCAGATCGTCCGGACCAATCTTGATGTACGGGTGCGCGGTGGGTACGGCGTGGCTGATGTCACCGGCGTCGGTCGAACCCAGCCCCTCTTTCTCTTTCAGCTCAACCTGCTCGCCTGCGGCGGTGAACTCTTCCAGCAGGGCGCCATTGAGTGTGTGGTTGATATTGAAATCGCGCGGGCCGACCTGGTGTTCAATTTTCACGGTGGTGCCGGTGGCCAGCGCAACGCCTTCAGCAATCGCCCGAATGCGTGGCTCCAGCGCCAGCACCTCTTCCCGGGTGTGGGCGCGGATGTAGTAGTGGGCGGAAGCGTATTCCGGGATCACGTTTGGCGCTTGCCCGCCGTTGGTGATGATGCCGTGCACGCGGATCCCGTCCGGTAGCTGCTGGCGTAGCACGCTGATACCGTTGTACAGCAGCACCAGCGCATCCAGCGCATTCACCCCTTTATGCGGCGAGCTCCCCGCGTGAGAGGGTTTGCCGTAAAAGTGGAAGTAGAGATGGTTGTTCGCCAGCGACGGGCCGGAGAGGCGCGTTTTGCCCGCCGGGTGAACCATCAGCGCCACGTCGACATCCTTCAGGAAACCGTGCTCCACAAAGCGAGCCTTCACGTTGCCGTTTGGTCCACCTTTGCCGCGCAGCCCGCCCTCCTCCGCTGGCGTGCCCAGTACCACCACTTTGCCCCCGGTGCTGTCCAGCGTGTCGGCAAGCGCAATCGCCGCCGCAATGCTGGTCACGCCGATGATGTTATGCCCGCAGGCATGACCGATATCGATCAGCGCATCGTATTCCGCCAGATAGGCGATGGTCGGGCCGGGCTTGCCGCTCTCCTTGACCGCGTAGAAGGCCGTCTCGTGCCCGGCGACGTTGACGGTGACGCTAAAGCCATGTTTTTCCAGCAGCTGCGTCAGCAGCCCGCTGGCGTAATATTCGTTATTGCCGGTTTCAGGATGAGCATGAATATCCTTGGCTATCGCCACATACGCTTCCCGGTGCTGCTGAATACTGGTTTCAAGACGGTCTTGTAATTCGCTGCTGCTCATTGCTTCCACCTCAGTCATGACAGTTGATTCATTCCCGGCATCGGGAATGGCGTTTACCCTAAGTGCCGTTTCGCCTCCTGGCGCACCCGGTGCAGAACGTGATGCTTGATCTCGCTGTAGCGCGGATGTTCGGCAAGGGTTTCGATATCGCGCTCGCGCCCAAACGGCAGCGCGATCTCTTCGACGATTTTTCCGGGTTTTGCTGACATGATCAGGATGCGATCGGCGAGAAACAGCGCCTCTTCCACATCGTGCGTGACGAACAGCAGCGTGGTGCCGGTGGACAGCCAGGCTTCACGCAGCAGCTCCTGCATCATCAAGCGGGTTTGCGCATCCAGCGCGCCGAAGGGCTCATCTAACAGCAGCACTTCCGGCTCCGGTAGCCAGGCGCGGGCCAGCGCCACGCGCTGCTTCATGCCGCCGGACAGTTGCCAGGGGGCATGATGCTCAAATCCTTTCAACCCCACGCGTGCCAGCCAGTCATGCGCCAGCGCGTTGGTTTCGTCTTTACGGTGTTTGCCAAGGCGCGGGCCAAAGGTGACGTTGTCCAGCACCGACAGCCATGGGAACAGATTCGGCTGCTGGAAGATCATCCCGCGGTCCGGCCCCGGTTCCCGCACCGGTTTTCCACCCGCCACTACCCGCCCGCGATCCGGCTTATTGAAGCCGGCCACCAGGTTCAGAATGGTGGATTTACCGCAGCCGGACGGCCCCAGCAGCACCACAAACTCCCCCTTGCTCAGGGAGAGGTTGATATCTTCCAGCACCGTGAAGGGCTGCGGTTTCGCCGCAAACGCGAGCGAGACATTTTCCAGCGTGATAGCACTCATTATTCTTTCCCCGCCCAGGGTACAACCAGCCGCTGCAAGCCCAGCAGCAGCAGATCCAGCAGATAGCCAATACCGCCCAGCAGCAAAATGCCGAGCATCACGATATCGGTACGCAGATAGGAACTGGCGTTAATCACCATCCAGCCGAGGCCAGAGCTGGCCGCAACCATCTCTGCCGCAATCAGTGACGTCCAGCCGATGCCAATCGACAGCCTGACGGTGGTGAACAGATCCGGCAGTGCATCCGGCAGCACCACGCGCAGAAAAATTTGCTGACGCGATGCACCCAGCGTTTGCGCCACGCGGATCCGCGCCCGGCCAATGCGATCCACCGCCGCAGAGGCACCGACCACCACGCTCAGAAACGTGGCGATAAAGATCAGGAAGAATTTGGAGGCCTCACCAATCCCCAGCCAGACGACGGCCAGCGGGATCAGCGCAATCTTGGGCAACGGACGCAGGAACTGCACAAAGGGGTTGAGCACCGCCGCCAGACCATCCGACAGCCCCATCAGCAGGCCCAGCGGAATACCGATAATAATCGCCACGGCAAACGCGCCGAGGGCACGCGCCAGGCTGACGGCAATGTGTTCCCAGAGCGGCACCTGGCGATAGCCATCAGCCAGCAGCTCTTCGGTGGTGAGGCCGATATCGGTCAGCGACGGCAGCAGCAGCGGATCCACCCACTGCCGCGTGGCCGCCACCTGCCAGACAATAAAGAACACCGCCACCGACAGGATGCTGATGGCGATATGCTGACTCAATCTCATTGCGCGGTTACCGCCGCTTCGCGGATGTAGCGCGACTCGATTGCCGTATCCCAGTTGGCCGGAATATCACGTTTGCGGATCTCACCGATACCCGCCAGGAAGTTAGACGTTTTAGTCAGCGCTTTGCCGATACCGCTGTCGGTCGTGTGCGTGCCGTTACCCAGCCACTCTGCGGTGCCCTGCTGGGCAAGTGTGGGGTATTCCAGCCCACCCAGGGTATTGGCGGCGGTGGTCACCGGGGCACCCACCTCTTTGGCGACAATGCCGGCGGCGCGTTCCGGGTCTTTCTTAAACTCATCCACTTTTTGCTGGTGAACGCGCAGGAAAGCGCTCACCGCCTGCGGATACTGTTCGGCAAAGGCTTTACGCACGACGTAGTTGTTGTAGATCAGGTAGCCCTCTTTTTGCAGATCTTTGGTGGCAAACACCTGATGCCCGCCAGAGGACTCCAGCTCCTGGGCAAACGGCGCCCAGACGTAACCCGCATCAATGTCGCCCCGCTTCCAGGCCGCAACCATCTCGGCCGGGCGCAGCGGCAGCAGGGTAATCTTGCTGCGATCAAGTTTATTGACGCTGATCGCGGCTTCGAGGGCGTACTGCGCGGTTGAGTTTGGCGGGTACGCCACGCGTTTGCCTTCGATATCCTTGATGCTGGAAATACCCTCTTTGCCGATCAGTCGCTCATAGCTGGCAATGACGCCGGACACCCCAATAATCTCTACCGGTAATTTTCTGACAATACCTGCCGTCGCCGGACTGGATCCAAAGTTGGCAATATCAATCGCGTTGCTGGCGAAATAATTTAATGCATCGGCCCCGGAGGCAAATTGCACCCACTTCACTTTGCTGTTTAAGGCTTTATCCAGAGAACCATCAGCTTTTGCCAGCATTAATACCTGAGAACCGCCGCTAAATGCCACGCGCACTTCAGCAGGATTTGCTGCATAGCTGAAATTTGCCCATAAGCCACCCACTGCCAGTAATAAGCAGAAACTTTTCTTCATTTTATTTATCCCATTAAATATAAGGTTTAATTGTAGTAATTAGATGCCTTGCCATAATTGCGAACATCGTTGCGCCAGCGCCTGGGCTGGATCGAACGTTAATGGCAGAAACGGCGCGTTAACCGCCGCGAGTGCTATGGGCACCTCGGTACAGGCCAGAATCAACGTCTGCGCCCCCCGATCAAACAGCGCCTGCGCCTGCCTGACCAGCAGCGCGCCCCCTTCATCCAGCTCCCCGCGCTTGACCGCATAGCAGCCCGGCACAAACCACTCCGCCAGCTCCTGCGCCGTCGGTTCAATGACCTCGATGCCCTGAGCAATCAGTTTTTGCTGATACCAGCCGGCTGCAAGCGTGCCGTGAGTGGCGATGATGCCGACTCGCTGCGGCTTGTCCGCCGCCTGATTCAGGGCGGCAAGGGTGGCATCCACAATGTGCAAAATAGGGGCATCACTCGCCTCGCTGAGCGCGTCATACCAGTGATGCGCGGTGTTGCACGGAATAGCGATATGGCTCGCCCCTGCCTGGTTAAGCCGGGTAATACCGTGAATTAACTGCGGGAGCGGTGAAGGCCCAGTGCCTGCCAGCGCCTGCTGCCGATCCGCAATTTGCGGCACGTTCCAGACCACCGAAGGCAGCTGCTGCTGATCGCGCTGGGCAGGTGTGGCGTCAAAAAGCCTGCGCTGAAAATCCAGCGTGGCCAGCGGCCCCATCCCGCCCAGCACCCCAAGCAAAAACGATTCAGACATGTTCCAGCACCTGACGGTAGCCAAACAGCCCGGCCGCCCCGCCGGTGTGGATAAAGACCACGTTCTCATCCTGACGGAAATGGCCTTTACGGATCAGATCGATAAGCCCCGCCATTCCTTTTGCCGAATAGACCGGGTCAAGCAGGATGCCTTCATGGCGGGCCAGCAGCGACAGCGCTTCCAGCGTGCCCTCGGTCGGTAATCCGTAACCATCGCCCACGTAATCGCTGTTCGCCACGACGGCATAACGGGACAACTCACCCGGCACGCCGAGTAAATCGAGCGTGCGGGACGCCAGATTCCAGACGTTCTCTTCCTGCTTCGCCTTGGGTGCCCGCACGCTAATACCCAGCACCGGCACGTGGCTGTTGGTCGCGGTGAAACCCGCCACTAACCCCGCCTGCGTTCCGGTGCTGCCCGTGGCGTGAACCACGTGGTCAATGCGCAGTCGACGTTCAGAGGACTGGTACAGCAGCTCTTCGGCACAGGCCACGTAGCCCAGCGCGCCAATCGGGTTGGAGCCGCCGCCGGGTATCACATACGGGTTATGGCCCTGCTCACGCAGGGTTGCCGCATAATCCTCCATGGCCTGCTGCATATCGGTTCCGGCTGGAAGATGGGCAACGATTTCCCCACCCAGGACTTTATCGAGCAGGACATTGCCTGAGCGCTGGTAGTCTTCGCCAAAGTCGGTGACGCGCTGTTCGAGCAGTGCTTTGGCCTGCAGCCCCAGACGAGCGGCCCCGGCGATGGTCTGACGCACGTGGTTTGACTGCGTTGCGCCCTGGGTAATAATCACATCCGCGTTTTTCGCCTGCGCGTCCGCCAGCAGGAATTCAAGTTTACGGGTTTTATTTCCCCCCGTTGCCAGGCCGGTAGCATCATCTCGTTTAATCCATATTTTCGGCCCCCCTAATAAGCGGGATATATTTTCTAGCGGTTCGAGTGGCGTCGGGAAATGACCGAGAGAAACGCGAGGGAAACGAGCCAGATGCATATACGCTCCTTGCAAAGCAGGAAATGAATTTATCTAAAAAGTAAAATTCACTATACACATCGTGATGAGATGGCTAATCAAAATTAATAAATAACGTTTTCTGTAAAATAACTAAGCAGGAAATATCAGGCAGGCGGGGAATTATCTATTCTGTTCTGGAATGACTTACGGCTAAAAAGAATAACCCCTTCCAGTGGGAAGGGGTCAGAGGGGAAACATTATTCCGCGGTTTTCTTCTTCGCGGCCCGTTTCGCTTTGGTTGCGGCGGCAATTTTTTGAGTCTTCGCCGACGGCTTCTTCGTGCCTGGCTCCTTCTTCGCGCCAGATTCTTTCTTCGCTTTAGGCGGTTTCGGTGATTTTGGCTTGCCGTTGTCACCGCGGAAGGCGCTATCCGGCTCGAAGTTCACCTTCTTACCCGTCTGACGACGTTTGCCAGATTTACCTGCCGGCCCTTTCTTCGCATTGTCGCGCGCGGTTTTACCCACGTTGCGCGGCGCACGTTCACTGGAGATCAGGCTGAAGTCAATTTTGCGCTCATCCATGTTCACCGCTTCGACCTTCACTTCAACGCGGTCGCCCAGACGATAAGTCTGGCCGCTGGATTCGCCGGTCAGACGTTGCCCAACCTGATCGTAGCGGTAGTAGTCGTTATCCAGCGAGGAGACATGAACCAGACCATCGATAAACAGTTCATCAAGGCGAACAAAGAAGCCAAAGCCGGTAACGCTGGCGATAACGCCTTTAAACACGTTGCCGACCTGATCCAACATGAAGTCACACTTCAGCCAGTCGGCGACATCGCGCGTCGCTTCGTCCGCGCGGCGTTCGGCCATCGAACAGTGCTGACCCAGCTGCAGCATCTCTTCCATCGAATAGTGGTAGCCACCGGTTTCGGTGGTATTGCCCTTCAGCCCCTGCTCTTGCGCCAGCAGATACTTGATTGCACGGTGCAGGGAGAGGTCCGGGTAACGACGGATCGGCGAGGTAAAGTGGGCATACGACTGCAACGCCAGACCAAAGTGACCGCGGTTCTCAGGATCGTAAATCGCCTGCTTCATGGAGCGCAGCAGCATGGTCTGCAGCATTTCTGCATCAGGACGATCGCTGATAGATTCCAGCAGTTCAGCGTAGTCACGCGGTTCCGGCTTGTTGCCACCCGGCAGTTCCAGACCCAGCTCGGCCAGGACGGTGCGGAAGGCGGTGATGGCTTCGGTGGTCGGCTTATCGTGAATACGGAACAGCGCAGGCTCTTTCGCTTTCTCGACAAAGCGAGCGGCGGAGATGTTCGCCAGGATCATGCACTCTTCAATCAGCTTATGCGCATCGTTACGCTGCGTCTGCTCGATACGCTCAATGCGGCGTTCAGCGTTGAAGATGAACTTGGCTTCTTCACTCTCAAATGAGATTCCGCCGCGCTCTTCACGCGCCTGATCCAGCACCTTATAGAGGCTATGCAGCTCTTCGACGTGCTTCACCAGCGGCGCATACTGTTCACGCAGCTCCTGGTCACCCTGCAGCATATGCCACACTTTGGTGTAGGTCAGGCGAGCATGTGAACTCATCACCGCTTCATAGAATTTGTAGCCGGTTAAACGCCCTTTGGTGGAGATGGTCATTTCACAAACCATACACAGACGATCAACCTGCGGGTTCAGCGAGCACAGGCCGTTGGAAAGCACTTCCGGCAGCATAGGTACTACCTGCGACGGGAAGTACACCGAGGTGCCGCGGTTACGCGCTTCACCGTCCAGCGGGGTGTGGGTGCGCACGTAATAGCTCACGTCCGCAATGGCGACCCACAGACGCCAGCCGCCACCGCGTTTTTTCTCGCAGTACACCGCGTCATCAAAGTCGCGGGCGTCTTCGCCATCAATGGTCACCAGCGGCAGATCGCGCAGATCGACACGGCCCACTTTTGCCGATTCCGGCACTTGTTCTTTCAGCCCGGCGACCTGCTCTTCAACTTCTTTTGGCCAGACGTACGGGATTTCATGGGTGCGCAGCGCCATATCAACGGCCATACTGGTGCCCATGTTATCGCCCAGCACTTCGACGATTTTGCCAACCGCTTTAGTGCGGCGGGTCGGACGCTGGCTCAGCTCAACGACGACGACAAAGCCCATCCGCGCGCCCATCACCTCTTCCGGTGGAATCAGGATGTCAAAGCTCAGGCGGCTATCGTCCGGCACCACAAAACCAACGCCAGCATCGGTGAAATAGCGGCCCACAATCTGGCTGGTTTTTGGCACCAGCACGCGTACGACGCGCGCTTCACGGCGGCCTTTACGATCGGCACCCAGCGGCTGGGCCAGGATCTGGTCACCGTGGATGCACATCTTCATCTGTTCAGACGAGAGATACAGGTCATCTTTGCGGCCTTCGACGCGCAGGAAGCCGAAGCCATCACGGTGACCGATTACCATGCCTTTCAGCAGATCGAGACGTTCGGGCAGGGCATAGCACTGACGGCGGGTAAAGACTAACTGTCCGTCGCGCTCCATAGCGCGCAGGCGACGACGAAGGCCTTCAATTTGCTCTTCGCCTTCAATGTTCAGTTCTACGGCGAGTTCTTCTCGATTGGCGGGTTTTTCACGTTTTGATAAGTGATCGAGGATGAACTCACGGCTTGGGATAGGGTTTGCGTATTTTTCGGCTTCGCGTTCCTGGAAAGGATCTTGTGACATAGCGGTTCCTCCGTTGTCAGCTCCAGTGGAAATTTGCTTCATTCCACCAGCAATAATTTATATAGCGGTTGATTCTCTTCAACCAAATCGGCCAGCGTGTAGTTATCCAGTTCCTTGAGAAAACCGAGCACGGCCTTAGACAGTGCCTGCTTCAGGCGACAGGCGGGGGTGATGTGGCAGAAGTCGCTGCTGCAGTTCACCAGCGTCAACGGTTCCAGATCGCGTACCACATCCCCAACGCGAATACTCTGCGCCGGTTTACCGAGGCGAATGCCGCCGTTTTTCCCGCGGATGGCTGTAACGTATCCGGCACGGCTAAGTTGGTTGATAATTTTGACCATATGATTACGGGAGACACCGTACACCTCTGTCACCTCAGAGATACTGGTCATTCGTCCATCGGGTAACGACGCCATATAAATCAGCGCTCGCAATCCGTAATCGGTGAAACTTGTTAACTGCACATCAACCTCAGGAAAAGGGTAAAACGCGGCATATCCGCGGAGATATTCACTACTGATGATAAACCAGCCAGATAGTTAACGGTGAATTTATTTGAACTGAAAGGGATAAAAGCGGGAAAGAGAGGGCGATCGTCGGATGGCACTACGTTTATCCGGCCTACGGGTTGCCCCGCAGGCCAGCATTAACAAGGATTATGCGTCGAACGGATCGCGCAGAATCATTGTTTCAGTACGGTCTGGGCCGGTAGAGATAATATCAATCGGCACACCGGTCAGTTCTTCAATACGCTTGATGTAGTCCAGCGCTGCCTGTGGCAGACCGCTGTGCTCTTTCACGCCGAAAGTGGTTTCAGACCAGCCAGGCATGGTTTCGTAGATTGGCTCAATACCCTGCCAGTCATCAGCCGCCAGCGGCGTGGTGGTGACTTCGCGGCCATCAGGCATACGGTAAGCCACGCAGATTTTCACCTCTTTCAGACCGTCCAGCACGTCCAGCTTGGTCAGGCAGAAGCCAGACAGGGAGTTGATCTGCACCGCACGGCGCACAGCTACTGCATCCAGCCAGCCGGTACGACGACGACGACCGGTGGTTGCGCCAAACTCGTTACCTTGCTTGCACAGGAACTCGCCGGTTTCATCAAACAGCTCAGTCGGGAACGGACCTGCACCCACGCGAGTGGAGTAAGCTTTGATGATGCCCAGAACGTAATCCACATAACGCGGACCCAGGCCGGAGCCGGTTGCCACGCCACCAGCGGTGGTGTTTGAGGAGGTTACGTACGGATAGGTACCGTGGTCGATATCCAGCAGCGTACCCTGCGCACCTTCAAACATGACGAAATCGCCACGCTTGCGCGCCTGGTCCAGCAGGTCGGATACATCCACCACCATACCGGTCAGAATGTCGGCAATCGCCATCACATCGTCCAGCACTTTCTGGTAGTCAACCGCGTCAGTTTTGTAGTAGTTGACCAGCTGGAAGTTGTGATATTCCATCACGTCTTTCAGTTTTTCAGCAAAGGTGGCTTTGTCGAACAGGTCGCCAACACGCAGACCGCGACGGGCAACTTTATCTTCGTAGGCCGGGCCGATACCACGACCGGTAGTACCAATCGCTTTCGCGCCGCGCGCTTTTTCACGCGCCAGATCCAGGGCGACGTGGTAGTCGAGGATCAGCGGGCAGGCTTCAGAGAGCAGCAGACGTTCACGAACCGGGATCCCACGGTCTTCCAGGCCTTTCATCTCTTTCATCAGCGCAGCAGGAGACAGCACAACACCGTTACCGATGATGCTGGTCACATTGTCACGAAGAATACCTGATGGAATAAGATGGAGGACGGTTTTTTCACCGTTGATTACGAGAGTGTGGCCTGCGTTGTGACCACCCTGATAGCGTACAACAAATTTAGCACGTTCAGTCAGAAGATCGACGATCTTCCCTTTACCTTCGTCACCCCATTGGGTGCCCAGTACGACGACGTTGTTACCCATTTTCAAAATCACCGATTGCTTAAAAATGGATTCTACCATCGGTTTTGATGATGTTCAGCTTTTTTTGTATACAAAATTCGGCGAAATGGACGGGTTCATAGTCAGTTAAACGATTACCTCAATATGTTGTGTGACGAGACGATTTACATCACAAGCGGTGCGGTTGATACCACACCCCAGCACTCGGGCATCGGATAGCGGAAAGAGCAAAAAAAATGGCGCCCCTTGAGGCGCCATTTATCTGCTTGAAAAACAACAAGAATTAGCGGTTAGTGACCGGAGATTTCATGTAGCGGAAGAAATCGCTATCCGGGCTTAATACCATCACGTCCTGATTGCTCTGGAAGCTGTTTTCGTACGCACGCAGGCTACGGATAAAGGCATAGAAATCAGGATCCTGGCTGAATGCATCGGCAAACAGTTTCGCGGCTTCTGCATCGCCTTCACCGCGCATAATGCGGCCCTGACGTTCAGATTCCGCCAGTGTCCTGGTGACTTCATAGTCCGCCGTTGCGCGCAGTTTCTCCGCTTCTTCCTGACCTTGTGAACGATGACGACGGGCTACCGCTTCACGCTCAGCGCGCATACGGTTGTAGATCGCTTCAGACACTTCGGTCGGCAGGTTGATCTGCTTAATACGCACGTCAACCACTTCGATACCTAAGGCCGCCATACTGTTCGGGTTGATCACCGGCACTTTACCGTTGGTCTCAGCCTGAACGCGCTCAGCCGCTTTGGCAATCGCATCGTCAGCTGCTGGCGTAGTCACTTCATCTTCGGTACCTGCAGAACCGGAGTTCAGGGCATCGCGGACTTCCAGGGTCAGACGACCGCGGGAATCTGTCACGATGTCTTTCACATCCAGACGGCCGATTTCAGAACGCAGACGGTCAGAGAACTTACGTTTCAGCAGCACTTCAGCCTGGGAGACGTCACCGCCGCCGGTCGCCAGATAGTAACGGCTGAAATCGCTGATACGCCATTTGATGTAGGAATCGACGATCAGGTCTTTTTTCTCTTTGGTCACAAAGCGATCGGCCTGGTTATCCATGGTCTGGATACGGGCATCGAGCGTTTTAACCGATTCGATCATTGGGATCTTGAAGTGCAGACCCGGTTCGTAAACCAGCGGTTTGTTTTCGCTGTCACGCAGAACTTTACCAAAACGCAGGGTAATGCCGCGCTCGCCCTCTTTAACAACAAAAATAGAGGTAAAGAGCACGACCAGCACGATGATGATAATCGCTATAACTGACTTACGCATCGTTATTCCCCCTGACGCTGGTTGTCGTTACGCTGCGCGTTGGCGCGGCGTTGGTCCATGATGTCACCATCGTTCGAAGAAGAGGTGTTGCTGGCGTTGGATTTCCCGGTCGACGCTGGCGGCAGGCGCAACAGATTGTTCGCTCCGCTGTTATCGCCCTTGGCACCGGCCGCATTTCCGCCTTTCAGCATCTGATCCAGCGGCAGAACCATCAGGTTGCCATTTTTGCTGTCGTTGACCAGCACCTTACGAGTGTGGCTCAGCACTTTCTCCATGGTCTCGATATACAGACGCTCACGGGTAATTTCCGGTGCGGCTTTATATTCCGGCAGCAGTCGCGCAAAACGCGCCACTTCACCCTGAGCTTCCAGGACAGTCTGGGTCTTATAGGCGCGCGCTTCTTCAAGAATACGCTGTGCCTGACCGTTCGCACGCGGCTGAACTTCGTTGATGTACGCTTCCGCTTCACGGATGTACTGCTGTTCGTTTTCACGTGCAGCAATCGCATCGTCAAACGCGGCTTTCACCTCTTCCGGCGGACGTGCAGCCTGGAAGTTGACGTCCAGCAGGGTGATCCCCATGTTGTACGGACGAATGGTCTCTTCCAGCTCACGCTGGGTATCGCTACGAATAACGGTACGACCTTCGGTCAGAATACGGTCCATGGTGTATTTGCCGATCACGCCACGCAGGGCGCTGTCTGTCGCCTGGCGCAGACTGTCATCTGCGCTGGTCACACTAAACAGATAGTGCTGCGGATCGGTAACACGATACTGCACGTTCATCTCAACGCGAACGACGTTCTCATCGGACGTCAGCATTACGCCGGACGCTGCCAGCTCGCGCACCGATTCAACGTTAACGGCCTGCACGTTATCAACGAAGGTCGGCTTCCAGTTCAGACCCGGCTCAACCAGATGGCTGAATTTGCCAAAACGGGTCACTACACCGCGTTCGGCTTCTTTGATGGTGTAGAACCCGCTTGCAGCCCAGATGATCACCGCTGCGGCGGCCACAATGCCCACCACGCGACCACCGATATGAGGACGCGGCCCCTGGCCAGAACCGCCACCAGTGCCTTTACCACCGCCAAGTCCGCCCAGCTTTTTACTTAGCTTGCGGAAGATATCATCCAGATCGGGTGGTCCCTGCTCGCGACCACCTTTATTGCCATTTCCCCCGGAGTTGCCGCCTTGATTATTGCTGCTCCCCCACGGGTCGCGGTCTTGTCCGTTATTACCGGGCTGATTCCACGCCATGTATGTGCTCCATATTTGTTATGCGGTGATATACCGTCCTTCGCCAGGCATGCCGGAGCATCCACAGCGCACTCAGGTATCCCAAAGGGCAAAAACCTTCAGGCTATCCTTTCCGGTCAGACGACGTAGTCGACCAGCGCAGGTTCTTGTTTACAGAGGCGACGCCAGTCAACGATCGGCATACGTACTTGCAACCCCACGCTGCCGTCATCCTCCATCCACTCTTTTTCTATCGCCTGAAGCTGATAAAAACGGCTGCGCAGTCGGCCTTCCTGAGGCGGTAGACGCAGCGTATGCTGTGCCACTTCACCAGAAAGTCGTTCTGTTAAAGCCTGGAAAAGCAGTGGTACACCGACACCGGTCTGGGCAGAAAGCCAGACCCGAATCGGTATGTTCTCTTCATCCCTGTCGATACGCGGCTCAAAGTCATCCAGCATATCGATCTTGTTCATCACCAGCAGCGTTGGGATTTCGTGCGCATCTATCTCTTCCAGCACGATATTCACTGCGTCAATATTTTCTTGCACGCGTACATCGGCGGCATCAATGATGTGTAACAGCAACGTCGCCTGACGCGTTTCCTGCAAGGTGGCTTTAAAGGCAGCCACCAGATCGTGCGGCAGATGACGGATAAAACCTACGGTATCCGCCAGCACAGTTTCACCTACGTCCGTCACGTTAATGCGGCGCAGCGTCGGGTCCAGGGTCGCAAACAGCTGGTCTGCGGCATACACCTGGGCCTCGGTTATCAGGTTAAACAGGGTGGATTTACCGGCATTGGTATAACCGACCAGCGACACCGTTGGGATGTCCGCTTTCTGTCGGGAACGACGTCCCTGCTCACGTTGTTTCTCAACTCTTTCGAGCCGTGAGAGGATCTGGGTTATACGCCCACGCAGTAAGCGACGGTCAGTTTCGAGCTGGGTTTCACCCGGGCCACGCAAACCAATCCCGCCTTTCTGTCTTTCAAGGTGAGTCCAGCCGCGTACCAGACGCGTCGCCAGGTGGCGCAACTGCGCCAGCTCAACCTGCAGTTTCCCCTCGTGGGTACGGGCACGTTGAGCAAAAATATCTAATATCAAACCCGTGCGATCGATGACACGACATTCGCACAGCGCTTCCAGGTTACGTTCCTGAGCAGGAGAGAGCGCATGATCAAACAGCACGACGGACGCACCGGTTGCTTTTACGGCCTCCGCAATTTCAACTGCTTTACCTTCACCAACAAAATACTTCGGGTGCGGTGCTTTACGGCTACCAGTAATCACCTGCAATGCTTCGACGCCAGCGGAAGAGACCAGAGCTTCAAACTCCTGGAGGTCTTCCATATCTTTGTCTTGCGTAAAATAGATGTGTACCAGCACCGCGTGTTCACCGGCATCATAGCGGTCAAACAAGCGTATAATCCTCAAAATAAATCAGCGGGGAACGCTGGAAACCAGGCTCCCCGTGTGGATAAACAGCCCGTAACCTTATTCGGTTTCTTCGCTGTCCTGCGCAGGAGCAGAAGAGCCCTGCGCGTTGCTGCCATGATGATAGTTACTACCGGTGCCGCCGCCAGCGTTATTGCTGTGATGGGAGACTGGGCGAGACGGAACAACAGTAGAAATTGCGTGCTTGTAGACCATCTGGCTGACCGTGTTTTTCAACAGGATCACGAACTGATCGAAAGACTCAATCTGACCTTGCAGCTTAATACCATTCACCAAATAAATAGAAACTGGAACACGTTCACGACGCAGTGCGTTCAAGAACGGATCTTGTAAAGATTGCCCCTTAGCCATTCTATCTTTTCCTTATATGCTTGTTTTGTACTTAGAACCTTGCGATTCTGAAAAATTGCGCACGATACGGCTTAATTGTACACATTCAGTCTGCGATATCACCAACAACCTGTAATACATCATGTAACGCCTGCTGCGGCTTTTCACTGTCTAACCAGTGAATACCGTCCCAACCGCGCAACCAGGTTATCTGGCGCTTCGCCAACTGTCTCGTGGCGCAAATACCTCGATAAACCATTTCATCATGTGAAATCTCGCCTTCAATGTATGACCACATCTGGCGATAACCCACACAACGAATGGAAGGCATATCCGTATGCAAATCTCCACGGGCAAAAAGCGCCCGCACTTCTGCTTCAAAACCTGAAGCCAACATCTGATGAAAACGCTGCTCAATTCGCTGATGGAGCAGTTCACGGCTCGCCGGGGCGATGGCGAACTGATGCACCTGATACGGCAGAGCCTCTCCTGACGTTTGGGTCAGTTCCGTTAAAGTTTTACCCGAAATGAAAAAAACTTCCAGTGCCCGGGAAAGCCTTTGCGGATCATTTGGATGAATCCGGGCTGCTGCAACCGGGTCGACGTCGGCCAGTTGTTGATGCAGCACCCCCCATCCCTGCTCTACCGCCTGTTGCTCAATCTTTGCTCTGACCACCGGATCCGCCGAGGGCAACGGCGATAACCCTTCCAGTAAGGCCTTGAAATAGAGCATTGTTCCACCCACTAACAGGGGAATGCGCCCTGCTGCGGTGATCTCTGCCATCTGCGCCAGCGCATCGCGGCGAAAATCTGCCGCCGACCAGGCCTGCGCTGGGTCAAGAATATCCAATAATCGGTGCGGAGCCGCGCGTAACTCGTCTGCGTTAGGCTTTGCCGTACCAATATCCATCCCCTGATAAATAAGGGCGGAATCAACGCTAATCAACTCTACTGGCAAAACTTTACGTAGCTCAATGGCTAACGCGGTCTTGCCCGAGGCCGTTGGCCCCATCAAAAAAATCGCCTTTGGCAGGCTAGTATTGCTTATGTCACTCATTTTTCAGGGCGTTCTTAGCCGTTTGTAAATCGACAAGTTGTAATAAACCACCCGGCGGCGCTTTCACCAGCTGCGGACAAAGGCGTTCAACCTCTGCCAGCACGGTGATGGCCTGCGCCATGCTCCACACAGGGTGATCGCTGGCCAGATGGCGGGCGATCCACTGCGCGGTATTGGCGGCATCAAACGTCGTTTGCTGCGCCAGGTAGCCTATCAGTTCAGGAATCAAGTTTTGTAAATTTTGTTGGCGTAAGGGTAAAGGCACCGCACGAAGCGTGACGTGCTGGGCCTCAACCACAACTTCAATGCCCATTTCAGCGAGCGAAGCTTGATTACGCTGTAAAACCTGGGTTTCTTCCGGCGTAATTTTTATCCGCACCGGGATCAGCAGCGGCTGCGCGCAGGCCTGATGGCTGCCGGGCGTCAGGAGCGCCTGCTTTAACCAGCGTTCGGCCACCGGCAGAGACAGCAAGGTCAGTTGGCCGTCGCGCTCCAGCAGCGCGGTGTCCGGGGCCACGATCGTCAACACCCGACCAAAACTCTGGCTGTGTCCGGCCAGCGTTTCCGTGGCCGGGGTGACATCGCCCGCACGCTGCTGGGTTGTTGGGGTATCCAACAGTTTGCGATACACCGCCCCCTGCTGCTTTTGATAGCCTGGCTGCGCATGCGGATAGTTAGCGCCCGTAGGTCGGGGTGTACTGCCACCGCTCGCATAGCGCGGGGCAGAAGGTTCACGCGCAACAGCCGGTTCAGCAAACTGGTTGCGCCCGGCCGCTACGCGATTTTCTGGAATGGGACGCGCAGTGCTGATCTCTTCGCTCAACGGTAGTGCGGGGTCGTCCTGCTGTTGCAGTACGCTCAGCACGCCCTGGTAGATAAAGTCATGCACCAGCCGCGACTGATGAAAACGGACTTCATGCTTGGCCGGATGCACATTGACATCTACCTGATGCGGGTCGATCTCCAGATAGAGCACAAAGGCAGGCTGCTGCCCGACACCCAGCTTATCTTCACAGGCCTGACGTATCGCATGGTTGATGAGGCGGTCGCGCATCATGCGCCCATTGACGTAGCAGTACTGAATCTCAGCAAAGGCAGCACTGCTGACTTTTGGATCGGCAACCCAGCCACGCAGGGCCAAATCGCCATGCTGCCACTCAATCGCCAGCGCCTGCTCAAGAAAAGGGGTACCGCAGATGGCACCCAGTCGACGCTCTTTCTGCCCATCCTGGGCCACAGCGCGGTACTGACGCATCACCTTGCCGTTATGGCTCAGGTTGATGGTGACATCGAAGCGCGCCAGCGCGATGCGGCGAATAATCTCATCGATATGGCCGAATTCGGTTTTTTCAGTACGCATAAACTTGCGTCGCGCGGGCGTGTTGTAGAACAGATCCAGCACTTCCAGCGTGGTGCCGACCGGATGGGCGGCGGGTTTGACCGTTACGTCCATGTCCCGACCTTCGGCGTAAGCCTGCCACGCTTCCGGCTGTTCAGCCGTGCGGGAGGTGAGCGTTAAGCGGGAGACGGAGCTGATACTGGCCAGCGCTTCGCCGCGAAAACCGAGGCTGATGATGGCTTCCAGATCGTCAAGGGAGGCAATTTTACTGGTGGCATGACGTGCCAGCGCCAGCGCCAGTTCGTCTTTTTTGATGCCGCAGCCGTTGTCGCGAATGCGGATAAGCTTCGCGCCGCCGCGCTCAATATCAATCTCGATCCGGGTGGCACCCGCATCGAGACTGTTTTCCACCAGCTCTTTCACCACCGACGCAGGACGTTCTACCACCTCGCCGGCGGCGATTTGGTTCGCAAGCTGCGGCGGCAGAACCTGAATCGGCATGTGATCTCCTTAATTGGTCGAGATTGACTCGCCCGGTAACACTGCGCTGGCGGTCTGCCCCGCGCCACCCTGCGGTGCCGACTGGAGCGGATGGGCATCAAAATACTGACGCAGCCCCTTGTAAATTGCTTCGGCAATCCGCTGCTGATAGCTGTCGCTGCTAAGCAGCCGCTCTTCACCGTTGTTACTGATAAAGCCCGTTTCCACCAGAATGGACGGGATATCCGGCGAGCGCAGCACGCCCAGGCTGGCATGTTCCGGGCGACGCTTGTGCAGGGAACCCACGCTTTGCAGCTGATTCAATACGTTAGTCGCCACATCATACCCGACGCGCTGAGAATGGCCGAACTGTAAATCCAGTACCGCCTGGCTCAGGTAGGGGTCGGACTGGCTGTTCGCCAGCACATCACCCGCTCCGCCCAGCAGTTCGGACTGCTTCTCGTGCTGTTCCAGCCAGCTGGCCATTTCGCTGTTGGCGCGACGGTTAGAGAGCACCCAGACGGATGCGCCAGTCGCATCGCGATTCGGCGCGGCATCGGCATGTACAGAGACCAGGAAATTGGCATTCTGCTGGCGCGCCACGTCAGAGCGGCCCATCACCGACAGGAAATAGTCACCGTCGCGGGTCAGGACACCTTTAAACATCGGATCGTCATTCAGCAACGTTCGCAGCTTACGGGCAATCGCGATGGTCACGTTTTTCTCACGCGTGCCACCAGGGCCGATCGCACCGGGATCGTCGCCGCCATGTCCGGCGTCGATGGCAATAATCACTTTCTCGCCGTTCACCGCACGCGCCTGCGCCGCCGGACGCGTCACCGTATTGCTGCTGGTGACGCTGGTAATGCGATCGCTTCCGGATTTAAACGGGTTGCGCGCGGGCTCACTCGGACGTGGCGTCATAACCGGTGCCTCTACCCGCTTCGCCACTACCGGTGGTGGAGGTGGCGGCGGTGGGGCATCGGCGTTAATGGTAAAAATCACCATGTAATTCGCGCCATTTTGTTGCTTCACCGCCCGGGTTTTGCCGTTCTGCGTCAGGTCAACCACCAGACGCAGGGACTGATCGTCTTTTGCCGTGCCGGAACGAATGCTGCGCACCAGGTTATTGCCGCTGAACTGGAGCGGCAGACCCTTGATGACGCCCGTCTGTTTGATATCCAGCGCCACGCTGCGCTTATCGTCCTGTGAAAACGCGTATTCCGGATCGCCCATAAAGCTAAAGGTGATGCGGGCCTGATTGTCCCCGTTGGAGACCTGGATATCGGACAAACTTGCCGCGCCGACCTGCGAACAAAACAGCACCGTTGCAGCTATCAACCAACTTTTAACGCGATTAATCATCCCGTCGTCTCTTAGCTTAACCGGCTAAACGCGCCAGTATGGAATGTCCTGATGAGGAGACAGCAGTGACGCGGGCCTCACGCCCTTGCGCCTGATACTCCAGATGAATTTCAACATCCGGTTCAGGCAGTACGCCTGTCCCCTGTTGCGGCCACTCAACCAGGCAAATGGCATCGTTGGCAAAATAATCGCGGATCCCCATAAACTCCAGCTCCTCAGGATCCGCCAGGCGGTAGAGATCGAAGTGGTACACCATCAGGTTATCCAGGGTATAGGGCTCAACCAGCGTATAGGTTGGGCTTTTCACATTTCCCTGATGACCCAGCGCCTGCAGGAAGCCCCGGCTAAAGGTGGTTTTACCCGCGCCAAGATCGCCATACAGATAGATGACGGTCGCGCCCTCGCAGGCTTGCGCCATGCGCTGGCCGAGATCTAACGTTGCCTGTTCGTCGGGTAGAGGAATCACTCGATTAATCATTTTTTAGGTCAATTACGTCCGGGTTAACGACACGCCGCAGCGTGTCAAAAAGATCGGTTGCCAGCATCCCGCGCGTACCGTAGCGGGAAGCCAGGTGGTCGGCTGCTGCGCCGTGCGCCGTGCAGCCTGCGCAGGCGGCATCATAAAGGGCCAACTTCTGGCCGAGCAACGCGCCGATAATACCGGAAAGCACATCGCCCATTCCGCCGCTCGCCATGCCAGCATTGCCCGCATCCACGATGCCAAGCCAGCCGGTTTCACTGGCGACGACAGTGCCTGCCCCTTTCAAAACCGCAACACCACCGTAACGTTTTACCAGACGCTGAGCAGAATGTAAGCGATCGCTCTCAATTTCTGCAACGCTGCAGTTAAGCAGCCGCGCGGCCTCGCCGGGGTGCGGCGTCAGGATGCGATTGTGACGTTTATCCGGATTGATTGCCAGAAGGTTCAGCGCGTCGGCATCCCACAGCATCGGTTTGCGGAACTGTTCGACCTTCTGCAAGGCTTGCTTGCCCCACGGCGTCTGACCCAGACCCGGTCCAATCACCACCACATCCGCCCATTCCAGACTGTCGTCCAGCGCCTGCGGTGTGAGTGCGTGCACCATCAGTTCAGGTCTGGCGGTGACGATCGGCGTAATATTTTCGCTGCGCGTCAGAATCCGCACCAGCCCCGCTCCCGCCCGCAGTGCCGCTTCGCCGGTCATGCGGATGGCGCCTGCAGTACCGTGGTCGCCACCGATAATCACCAGCCTGCCGTGATCGCCCTTATGCGAAGTCGGGCGGCGAGGGGGAAACCACTCCGGTAGCTGCGATGCATCAAATCGCGTTATCGCCGTTGTCTGTCCGGCCAGCCAGCCTTCCAGCCCCAGCGCGTTATGGTGCAACCTGCCAACCACATCGCGCGCTTTACCCGTCAGCAGACCGGGTTTTAGCCCGATAAAGGTCACCGTATGGTCAGCGTGAATCACCGCCCCAGGGGCCGTACCCGTCTGGGCCATCAGCCCCGACGGAATATCCAGCGCCAGAACCGGCGCCGGATGATGGTTGGCGTGCGTAATGAGGTTGCTGACCCTCTCGCGCGGGGCGCTATGCAGCCCCGTGCCGAGCAGGCCGTCGACGATCAGGTCTACCCCTTCGGGCCAGAGAATATCGGCGGCATGAAGGGTTCCTGCTGCCTCCAGCCAGGCGTCTCGTGCCCTGGCGGCCTCTTCGGGCAGGGGCTTGTCGCTCTCGAGCGCCAGCAACGTCACGTGAATCCCTGCTGCCACCGCCCGTCTGGCGACGACATAACCATCCCCGCCATTGTTGCCGTGCCCGCAGAGGATCAACCAGTGGTGAGCCTGCGGATAAGCCGCGCGGGCCACCGAGAATGCCGCATCGCCGGCACGCAGCATCAGTTCGTAAAGGGTGAGCCCGAGACTATCCGCCGCCTCTTTTTCCGCGCGACGCAGCGCCTCCGCAGGCCAGATGGAATGTGGTATACTTGCAGGGTTTTTCTTCACAGTATGGTCCGTCATGTCACAGCCCCTCGATCTCAATCAGTTAGCGCAAAACATTAAACAATGGGGCGTCGAGCTAGGCTTTCAGCACGTGGGTATTACCGATACCGATCTCTCTGCCAGCGAGCCGAAACTGCAGGCCTGGCTGGATAATCAATATCACGGCGAAATGGAGTGGATGGCACGGCACGGCATGATGCGCGCCCGTCCGCATGAGCTGCTGCCGGGTACCTTACGCGTCATCAGCGTGCGCATGAACTATCTCCCCGCCGGTGCGGCATTTGCCAGTACGCTGAAAAACCCGTCTCTGGGCTACGTCAGCCGCTACGCGCTGGGCCGTGATTATCACAAACTACTGCGTAACCGACTCAAAAAGCTGGGGGAGATGATTCAGCAGCATTGCACCACGCTGAATTTTAGACCCTTTGTCGATTCCGCGCCTGTTCTTGAGCGCCCGCTGGCGGCAAAAGCGGGGCTTGGTTGGACGGGTAAGCACTCACTTATCCTCAGCCGCGACGCAGGCTCGTTCTTTTTCCTCGGTGAACTGCTGATTGATATCCCGCTGCCGGTGGATGGCCCGGTTGAAGATGGCTGCGGACGCTGCGTGGCGTGTATGACTATCTGCCCCACCGGGGCGATTGTCGAACCGTACACCGTCGATGCCCGCCGCTGTATTTCGTATCTCACTATCGAACTTGAAGGGGCAATCCCGGAAGAGTTCCGCCCGCTGATAGGCAACCGCATTTACGGCTGTGATGATTGCCAGCTGATTTGCCCGTGGAACCGCTACTCTCAGCTCACGGAAGAGGATGACTTTAGCCCGCGTAAGGCGTTGCATGCCCCACCGCTTACCGAACTGTTTGCCTGGAGCGAAGCCTGGTTCCTTAAAGTGACCGAGGGATCGGCGATTCGCCGCATCGGACATCTGCGCTGGCTGCGTAATATTGCCGTCGCGCTGGGAAATGCCCCCTGGGATGAAGCCCATTTGCAGGCACTGGAAAGTCGCCGAGGTGAGCACCCACTTCTTGATGAACACATAGAATGGGCGATTGCGCAGCAGATTGAGAAGCGAAACGCCTGCGCGGTGGACGTGCAATTACCCCAGAAAAACAGGCTGGTACGCGTCATTGAAAAAGGCCTTCCCCGAGACGCATGATATTTCCACAGGCTGTGAATAAAATTACAGAGGCAGGAAGCATCAAGCCTGGCGGGGAGGTCAAGTGATCAACTTAACAGTTTTAAATCAAATTTAATTTATTAATTTCAAATGGTTACGCAGATACTCTTCATCATGCGAAGTTTTGAGAGAGAGCAAGGGCAGGCGCAGACCTGTGGATAAGTCTGTTAAGAAGAGTTTGTCAGAAATGAAATAATTCGTCCCCAGCGAGGCTTTCCGCTGTGGATATCTGTTTGGGGGAGAAAAAATTTGGAGCGGGAAACGAGACTCGAACTCGCGACCCCGACCTTGGCAAGGTCGTGCTCTACCAACTGAGCTATTCCCGCTTAATCTTCGTCTTTCAAGCTGCCACTGCGTTGACTGCCTTCACTCACCTTAGTCACTTACTTAAGTAAGCTCCCAAGGATTCGTTCAGTTGCCGCCTTGTTGCAACTTGAAATCCTGCGATTTTGGTGGTGCGTATCTTGCGATACCTTTCAAATTTTGGAGCGGGAAACGAGACTCGAACTCGCGACCCCGACCTTGGCAAGGTCGTGCTCTACCAACTGAGCTATTCCCGCTTGGGTGGTCTTACTGCTTAGCATGTTCAAATTTGGAGCGGGAAACGAGACTCGAACTCGCGACCCCGACCTTGGCAAGGTCGTGCTCTACCAACTGAGCTATTCCCGCAAAAATCTGTGCTGTCGTAACGTGTAATTCTCTGTCGTTACGGGAGGCGCATTATACGAGAAATTCGACCTGCTGCAACCCCCCCGAAAGCGATTTTTTAGAAATTTAATTCAATCGCTTGAATATTGATCACATTGCGCACTTTTACGCCGATTTCACTCGTATACCCCGGCAGGCAGCGTGCTGCCGGGCACTTTTCTTATAACTTAATAAAGTGTTCACGGTAGTACGCCAGTTCCGCCACCGATTCACGGATATCATCCATGGCCTGGTGGGTACCCTGCTTTTTAAGCCCGTCCAGCATCTCTGGTTTCCAGCGGCGTGCCAGCTCTTTCAGGGTGCTCACGTCGAGATAACGATAGTGGAAGTACGACTCCAGCTCCGGCATGTACTTAAACAGGAAGCGACGATCCTGGCCGATGCTGTTACCACAAATCGGCGATTTGCCCTGCGGTACCCACTGTTTGAGGAATTCCAGCGTGGCAAGCTCGGCTTCACGATCGCCCTGGGTGCTGGCTTTGACGCGTTCCACCAGCCCGCTGCCGGTATGGGTACGCACGTTCCATTCATCCATCAGCCCCAGCTGCGCGTCAGACTGATGAACGGCAATCGTCGGCCCTTCCGCCAGGATATTCAGGTTCGCATCGGTCACCAGCGTGGCGATCTCAATAATGCGATCGCGCTCGGGATCCAGTCCGGTCATCTCCAGATCGATCCAAATCAGGTTGTTTTCATCTGCGCTCATGTTATTTTCCACCCTTCTCGCTTAACCGGCCGTGGCAGGTTAACTAGTATTAATTAGTGTGTATCATAGAGGTTTTGCCCGATATGGGCGACCAGGAGCCAGCACGATTGAGTAAAAATAAACTCTCCAAAGGTCAACAGCGCCGTGTGAGTGCCAACCACGAGCGCCGTCTTAAAACCGCTGCGGATAAGCCTGACTACGACGACAATCTGTTTGGCGAAGCCACTGAGGGCGTAGTGATTAGCCGCTTTGGTATGCATGCCGATGTAGAAACCGCCAGTGGCGAGATTCACCGCTGCAATATCCGTCGCACCATACGCTCGCTGGTCACCGGTGACCGCGTGGTCTGGCGTCCCGGTAAAGCCGCAGCAGAAGGCGTCAAGGTTAAAGGCATCGTTGAGGCCGTGCATGAGCGCACGTCGGTCCTGACGCGTCCTGACTTCTACGACGGTGTAAAACCGATTGCCGCCAATATCGATCAGATCGTGATTGTGTCTGCAATCCTGCCCGAACTGTCGCTGAATATTATCGACCGTTATCTCATCGCGTGCGAAACCCTTGAGGTTGAACCGCTGATTGTTCTGAATAAAATCGATCTGCTTGACGACGACAGCATGGCCTTCGTGAATGAGCAGATGGATATCTACCGCAAGATTGGTTATCGCGTGTTGATGGTGTCCAGCCATAAGAAAGATGGTCTGCAGCCGCTTGAAGAAGCGCTCACCGACCGCATCAGCATTTTTGCCGGACAGTCAGGCGTCGGTAAATCCAGTTTGCTGAACAACCTTCTTGGTTTGCAAAAAGAGATCCTCACCAATGAGGTCTCTGATAACTCGGGTCTTGGCCAGCACACCACTACCGCTTCACGTCTGTATCACTTCCCGCACGGCGGCGATGTGATCGACTCCCCTGGCGTACGTGAATTTGGCCTCTGGCATCTCGAACCGGAACAAATCTTTAACGGCTTTGTCGAATTCCATGACTATTTAGGCGCGTGCAAATATCGTGACTGTAAACACGATAACGACCCTGGCTGTGCCATTCGCGCAGCGGTAGAAAACGGTGAAATCGCTGAAACCCGTTTTTATAACTATCACCGCATTCTCGAAAGCATGGACCAGGTAAAGACGCGTAAAAACTTTTCTGATTCTGACAACTGACAACTAAGCTAAGCGTCGCTAAAATCGTCCCCTTTTTTCAGGTTCCGGCGGCTCACAGCCGGATCAGGAACGACAAAACAATGGCCTGGAGGCTACCTTGTTAAACTCATTTAAACTTTCGCTTCAATACATTCTGCCAAAACTGTGGCTCACTCGCCTGGCGGGCTGGGGCGCGAGCAAACGAGCGGGCTGGCTGACCAAGCTGGTTATCGACCTGTTCGTGAAGTACTACAAGGTCGACATGAAAGAAGCGCAGAAGCCGGACACCGCCAGCTACCGCACTTTCAATGATTTCTTTGTCCGTCCACTGCGCGATGAAGTGCGCCCGCTGGATACCGACCCGAACGTGCTGGTTATGCCTGCCGATGGCGTTATCAGCCAGCTGGGTAAAATCGAAGGCGATAAGATTTTGCAGGCCAAAGGCCATAACTACAGCCTGGAAGCCCTGCTGGCAGGTAACTACCTGATGGCGGACCTGTTCCGCAACGGCTCTTTTGCCACCACCTACCTGTCACCGCGCGACTACCACCGCGTACATATGCCGTGCAACGGTATTCTGCGCGAAATGATCTACGTGCCGGGCGATCTGTTCTCAGTAAACCACCTGACCGCGCAGAACGTTCCTAACCTGTTCGCCCGTAACGAGCGCGTGATCTGCCTGTTTGATACCGAGTTTGGCCCGATGGCACAGATTCTGGTTGGTGCTACGATTGTGGGCAGCATTGAGACCGTCTGGGCGGGCACCATTACCCCGCCGCGCGAAGGCGTGATCAAACGCTGGACCTGGCCTGCTGGCGAGAGCGAAGGTTCTATCGCTCTGCTGAAAGGTCAGGAAATGGGCCGTTTCAAGCTGGGCTCGACCGTTATCAACCTGTTTGCACCAAATTCAGTGAAGCTGGTTGAGCAACTCGAAAGCCTGTCGGTGACCAAACTTGGCCAACCGCTGGCGGTGTCGACGGAGCCGTTTGTCACCGTGGATGCAGAGCCTGCCCCGCTGCCGGCAGAAGAGATCGCCGCAGAACTCGACGCCAGTCCGCTGGTTGACGACAAAAAAGACCAAGGCTAACCAAAAGGTATACTGACGTGCGCCTGATTATCACTTTACTGATGGCCTGGTGCCTCAGTATGGGGGCGTACGCAGCGACCGCCCCCAATGCAAAACAACTCTCGCAAGAACTGGAGCAGGCAAAGGCGGCAAAACCCGCCCAGCCCGAAACCGTAGAGGTGCTCCAGGCTGCGTTGAACGCCCTTGAGGAGCGTAAAGGCTCCCTCGAACGTGCGACGCAGTATCAGCAGGTTATCGATAACTTCCCCAAACTCTCGCAAACCCTCCGCGCGCAGCTCAACGATCTGCGCGAAGAGCCGCGTCAGGTGCCGGTCGGCATGACCTCTGACACGCTTAACCAGGAGATCCTGCAGGTCAGCAGCCAACTGCTGGAAAAAACCCGCCAGGCGCAGCAGGAGCAGGAGCGCGCCCGTGAAATAGCCGACTCGCTGAACCAGCTTCCGCAACAGCAAACCGATGCCCGTCGTCAGCTGAATGACGTTGAGCGACGCGCCGGGGCACAAACCGGCAATACCCCGCTCAACCAGGCGCAAAATCTTGGTTTGCAGGCTGAATCGGCCAGGCTGAAAGCACTGGTCGATGAGCTGGAACTGGCGCAGCTCTCTGCCAACAACCGCCAGGAGCTGGCGCGTATGCGCTCTGAACTGGCGAAGAAACAGGGAGAACAACTGGATGCGTATCTGCAGGCCCTGCGCAATCAGCTTAACAGCCAGCGCCAGCGTGAAGCCGAGAAAGCGCTGGAAAGCACCGAGCTGCTGGCTGAAAACAGCGAGAACCTGCCTTCCGGCATCGTCGATCAGTTCAAGATCAACCGTGAACTCTCTGCCGCGCTTAACCAGCAGGCGCAGCGCATGGATCTGGTGGCCTCGCAGCAGCGTCAGGCCACCAATCAAACCCTGCAGGTAAGACAGGCGCTGAATACGCTGCGCGAGCAGTCGCAGTGGCTGGGATCGTCCAACCTGCTTGGCGAGGCCCTGCGCGCCCAGGTGGCACGCCTGCCCGAGATGCCAAAACCGCAGCAGCTCGATACCGAAATGGCGCAGCTGCGCGTGCAGCGTCTGCGCTTTGAAGATCTGCTGAACAAGCAGCCGCAGCTGCGTCAGATCCACCAGTTGGACGGCAAAGCGCTCACTGCCGAGCAAAACCGGATTCTGGAAGCTCAGCTGCGCACCCAGCGTGAACTGCTCAATTCGCTGTTGCAGGGTGGCGATACCCTGCTGCTGGAACTGACCAAACTGAAAGTCTCCAACAGCCAGCTGGAAGATGCGTTAAAAGAGGTCAATGAAGCGACTCACCGCTATCTGTTCTGGACCTCTGACGTGCGCCCGGTCTCAATTTCCTGGCCGATTGATATTGTGCAGGATCTGCGCCGGTTGATTTCACTGGATACCTTCAGCCAGTTAGGCAAAGCCAGCGTGATGATGCTCACCAACAAAGAGACCATCTTCCCGCTGCTGGGGGCACTGATCCTGGTCGGGTTTAGCATCTACTCGCGCAGGCATTTCACCCGCTTCCTCGACCGCTCCAGCGCCCGCGTGGGTAAAGTGACCCAGGACCATTTCTGGCTCACGCTGCGCACGGTCTTCTGGTCAATTCTGGTTGCCTCCCCACTACCGGTGCTGTGGATGACGCTTGGCTATGGCCTGCGCGAAGCCTGGCCTTATCCGCTGGCGGTCGCTATTGGCGCAGGAGTGACGGCCACCGTGCCGCTGCTGTGGGTGGTAATGATCTGTGCAACCTTCGCCCGTCCGAACGGCCTGTTTGTTGCCCACTTCGGCTGGCCGCGTAACCGCGTGGCGCGCGCCATGCGCTATTACCTGATGAGCATCGGGCTTATCGTGCCGCTGATCATGGCGCTGATCATGTTTGATAACCTGAACGATCGGGAGTTTTCCGGATCGCTCGGCCGCCTGTGCTTTATGTTGATTTGCGGCGCGCTGGCAGTGGTGACCCTGAGCCTGAAGAAAGCCGGGATCCCGCTGTATCTCGATAAAGAGGGCAGCGGCGATAACATGGCCAACCGCATGCTGTGGAATTTACTGCTGAGCGCTCCGCTGGCGGGGATTCTGGCGGCCGCCGTTGGGTATCTGGCTACCGCTCAGGCGCTGCTGGCGCGTCTCGAAACCTCGGTAGCGATCTGGTTCCTGCTGCTGGTGGTGTACCACGTGATTCGGCGCTGGATGCTGATTCAGCGTCGTCGTCTGGCCTTCGACAGGGCGAAAAACCGCCGGGCAGAAATCCTCGCTCAGCGTGCGCGCGGTGAGGAAGAACCGCCGCATTCGCTCAGCACGGAAGGCACGGTGGATGTCGATGATACCGAGCTGGATCTGGATGCCATCAGTACCCAGTCCCTGCGCCTGGTCCGCTCTATTCTCATGCTGATCGCCCTGCTGTCGGTGATTGTGCTGTGGTCTGAAATTCACTCCGCGTTTGGCTTCCTGGAAAATATCACCCTCTGGGACGTGACCTCGACGGTACAGGGCGTAGAGAGCCTGGAGCCGATCACGCTCGGGGCGGTGCTGATTGCGATTCTGGTCTTTATCATCACCACGCAGCTGATCCGCAACTTCCCGGCGCTGCTGGAGCTGGCCGTGTTGCAGCATCTGGATTTAACACCGGGTACCGGATACGCCATTACCACTATCACCAAATACCTGCTGCTGCTGCTTGGCGGGCTGGTGGGCTTCTCGATGATCGGAATTGAGTGGTCGAAATTGCAGTGGCTGGTTGCCGCTCTCGGTGTCGGGCTTGGGTTTGGTTTGCAGGAGATCTTCGCCAACTTTATCTCTGGCCTGATCATCCTGTTTGAAAAGCCGATTCGTATTGGCGATACCGTGACAATTCGCGATCTGACCGGAAGCATCACCAAAATCAATACCCGAGCCACTACCATCAGCGACTGGGACCGCAAAGAGATCATCGTCCCCAACAAGGCTTTTATCACCGAGCAGTTTATAAACTGGTCGCTGTCGGATTCCGTCACCCGTGTGGTACTAACCGTGCCTGCGCCGTCTGATGCCAACAGTGAAGAGGTGACGCAGATCCTCTATACAGCGGCCGAGCGCTGCTCGCTGGTGATCAACACCCCAGAGCCGGAAGTGTTCCTGGTGGATCTCCAGCAGGGGATCCAGATTTTCGAGCTGCGTATTTATGCGGCCGAAATGGGCCATCGCATGCCGCTGCGCCACGAAATCCACCAGCTGATCCTGGCGGGCTTCCGTGAACACGGTATCGATCTGCCATTCCCACCGTTCCAGATGCGTCTGGAAACACTGGATGGGCGTAAGACGGGAAGAACCTTAACGTCAGGGGCGAAGAAGCGCCCGGCGGGAAGTTTGTAAGTCGGCTTGTCCCCAGCGGCGCTGCGCTTGCACGGGCCTACGTTTTTGTAGGCCGGGTAAGCGCAGCGCCGCCCGGCAAATTATCAGGCGCGATCGACAGTAAACGCAATCACGTCGCCCAGCTGCTCAGCGCCCAGCGCCAGCATCACCAGACGATCAACCCCCAGCGCCACGCCGGAGCAATCGGGCAGACCGGCTTTTAACGCTCCCAGCAGATTGTGATCAACGGGCTGCTGCGGCAGGCCGCGGGCAGCACGCTTGCGGTTATCCTGCTCAAAACGCTGCTGCTGTTCACGGGCATCGGTCAACTCGTGGAAACCATTTGCCAGCTCAATACCTTTAAAATAAACCTCGAAGCGTTCCGCCACACGGTGATCTTCCGTGCTGATCTGCGCCAGTGACGCCTGGCTTGCCGGGAAGTGGTACACAAAGGTCGGACGGTCTTTGCCAATGTGCGGCTCGACGCCCATCGCAAAGAGCAGCTGCAGCAAGGTGTCACGGTCTTCTTCGGTATCGGCAATATTGCTGAGATCCAGCTTTGCCGCCGCTTCGCGCAGCTGAGTTTTGTCCGCCGAGAGCGGATCAATGTCCAGATGACGCTGGAAAACCTGCTGGTACGAGAGCGTTTCAGCACCCGGGCACTCGAGTACCTGCTGCAGCAGATCGTCCACCTCATTCATCAGGCGGTACATATCATAGTGCGGACGGTACCACTCCAGCATGGTGAACTCCGGATTGTGGTGGCGACCCATCTCTTCATTACGGAAGCTACGACACAGCTGGTAAACCGGCCCACAGCCCGCGGCCAACAGGCGCTTCATGTGGTATTCCGGGCTGGTCATCAGGTAGAGATTCATCCCCTGGGAGTGACCAGGGCCGACAAAACGGGTTTCAAACGGGAACAGATGAATATCCGTTACCGTCGCCTGACTCATGCAGGGCGTTTCCACCTCCAGCACACCGCGATCGGCAAAAAAGCGGCGAATTTCCGCCATAATTGCTGCGCGTTTTAACAGATTGGGGATGGATGCGCTCGGCTGCCAGGTGGCCGTTTCGCTCATGTGAATTTCTCCGATTTCAGACAAGGGGACGAAGTCTACGCGTAACCCCGGACGGAGACAAATTTTGCGCAGGTAATTTTGTGGCTTTTATAACCACTAATAATTTCACGAGGCAATTCATCAATTATGATGATAATCACCACCAAATAACCGCAAAAAAATCGAACACGTCAAATTTCCCTAAGCTCCCTACGGCTATACTGCGTTACCCATAAAGGAGCAGTGGAACCCCTTTCGCATTTAGCCTCCCAGGCGGTGAACAACCGTTGAGTGTCGGGATGCGAAATATCAAAAATCTGGAGGAATGTCGTGCAAACCTTTCAAGCCGATCTTGCCATAATTGGCGCTGGCGGAGCGGGATTACGCGCAGCAATTGCTGCAGCTCAGGCTAATCCAAACGCTAAAATCGCCCTGATTTCAAAAGTCTATCCTATGCGCAGCCATACGGTTGCCGCGGAGGGGGGGTCTGCTGCCGTTGCGCAGGATCATGACAGCTTTGATTACCACTTTCACGACACCGTCGCCGGTGGCGACTGGCTATGCGAACAGGATGTCGTCGATTATTTCGTCCATCATTGCCCGACGGAAATGACCCAGTTGGAGCAGTGGGGTTGCCCGTGGAGCCGCCGTGAAGACGGCAGCGTGAACGTGCGTCGTTTCGGCGGCATGAAAATTGAGCGCACCTGGTTTGCTGCCGATAAAACCGGCTTCCACATGCTTCATACCCTGTTCCAGACCTCGCTGCAGTTCCCGCAAATCCAACGCTTCGACGAGCACTTCGTGCTGGACATCCTGGTGGATGACGGCCAGGCGCGCGGTCTGGTGGCGATGAACATGATGGAAGGTTCGCTGGTTCAGATCCGCGCTAACGCGGTGGTAATGGCCACCGGCGGTGCCGGACGCGTTTACCGCTATAACACCAACGGCGGGATTGTCACCGGCGACGGGATGGGCATGGCGCTGCAGCACGGGATCCCACTGCGCGATATGGAGTTCGTTCAGTATCACCCAACCGGTCTGCCGGGTTCCGGCATCCTGATGACCGAGGGCTGCCGCGGCGAAGGCGGGATTCTGGTCAATAAAGATGGCTATCGCTATCTGCAGGATTACGGCATGGGCCCGGAAACTCCGTTGGGCGAGCCGAAGAACAAATACATGGAACTTGGCCCGCGCGACAAAGTGTCTCAGGCCTTCTGGCATGAGTGGCGCAAAGGTAACACTGTCCCTACCCCACGCGGCGATGTGGTCTATCTCGACCTGCGTCATCTGGGTGAGAAGAAACTGCTGGAACGCCTGCCGTTTATCTGCGAGCTGTCCAAAGCCTATGTCGGCGTGGATCCGGTAAAAGAGCCGATCCCTGTGCGCCCAACCGCGCACTACACCATGGGTGGGATTGAAACCGATCAGCAGTGTGAAACCCGTATTAAAGGCCTGTTTGCAGTGGGTGAATGCTCCTCCGTCGGCCTGCATGGCGCTAACCGTCTGGGCTCAAACTCGCTGGCTGAGCTGGTGGTGTTTGGTCGTCTGGCGGGTGAACAAGCCATGGCGCGCGCCGCGACTGCCGGTGCAGCCAACAGCGCCGCGCTGGATGCGCAGGTTGCGGATGTCGAACAGCGCCTGAAAAAACTGGTCAATCAGGAGGGCAATGAGAAGTGGTCGGCGATCCGCGACGAGATGGGACTTTCCATGGAGGAAGGTTGCGGCATTTACCGTACGCCGGAATTGATGCAGAAAACCATCGACAAGCTGGCTGAACTGCAGGAACGCTTCAAACGCGTGCGCATTACTGACACCTCCAGCGTGTTCAACACCGACCTGCTCTACACCATTGAGCTGGGTCATGGCCTGAACGTGGCCGAATGTATGGCGCACTCCGCCCTGGCGCGGAAAGAGTCGCGCGGCGCGCATCAGCGTCTGGACGAAGGCTGCACGGAGCGCGATGACGTCAACTTCCTCAAACATACCCTCGCGTATCGCGACGCGGATGGTTCCACTCGTCTGGACTACAGCGACGTGAAAATCACCACGCTGGCACCGGCTAAACGCGTGTACGGTGCAGAAGCGGAAGCCGCCGAGAAGAAGGAGACGACCCATGGCTGAAATGCAAAACCTGAAAGTGGAAGTGGTACGCTATAACCCGGAAGTCGACAGCGCGCCACACAGCACGTTCTATGATGTGCCTTATGACGAGCAGACCTCCCTACTGGATGCGCTCGGCTACATCAAAGACAATCTGGCACCGGACCTGAGCTACCGCTGGTCCTGCCGAATGGCAATCTGCGGTTCCTGCGGCATGATGGTCAACAAGGTACCTAAGCTGGCCTGTAAAACCTTCCTGCGCGAGTACCCGAAAGGGATGAAGGTCGAAGCCCTGGCGAACTTCCCCATTGAGCGCGATCTGGTGGTCGACATGACCCACTTTATCGAAAGCCTGGAAGCCATTAAGCCGTACATTATTGGCAACTCACGCACTCCGGACCAGGGACCCAACACGCAAACGCCGGCGCAAATGGCCAAGTATCACCAGTTCTCCGGCTGCATTAACTGCGGTCTGTGCTATTCCGCCTGCCCGCAGTTTGGTCTGAATCCAGAATTTATCGGGCCGGCAGCCATTACCCTCGCGCATCGCTATAACGAAGACAGCCGCGACAAGGGTAAGAAAGAGCGTATGGCCCAGCTTAACGGCCAGAACGGCGTCTGGACCTGTACCTTCGTCGGCTACTGCTCGGAAGTGTGTCCGAAGCACGTCGATCCGGCCGCCGCGATCCAACAGGGCAAAGTGGAAAGCTCGAAAGACTTTCTTATCGCCACCCTGAAACCACGCTAAGGAGTGCATGATGACGACTAAACGCAAAGCCTATGTCCGGCCGATGCCATCCACCTGGTGGAAGAATCTGCCGTTTTATCGCTTCTATATGCTGCGTGAAGGCACGGCGGTGCCGGCGGTGTGGTTCAGTATCGAGCTGATGTATGGCCTGTTTGCTCTTAAACATGGCCCGGAGACCTGGATGGGTTTCGTCGGATTTCTGCAAAATCCGGTGGTGGTGATCCTCAATATCATCGTGCTGGCGGCAGCGTTACTGCACACCAAAACGTGGTTTGAGCTGGCGCCGAAAGCGGCAAATATTATCGTGAAAGGCGAAAAACTGGGGCCAGAGCCGATTATTAAAGGACTCTGGGTGGTAACTGCGGTCGTGACCGTCGTGATTCTTGGCATAGCCTTGTTCTGGTAAGGAGACCACGGTGATTAATCCAAATCCAAAACGTTCTGATGAACCGGTTTTCTGGGGACTCTTTGGCGCAGGCGGCATGTGGTGCGCCATTATCGCGCCGGTCATTATTCTGCTGGTGGGCATTATGCTGCCGCTGGGTCTGTATCCAGGCGATGCACTGAGCTACGAGCGGGTGCTGACTTTCGCCCATAGCTTTGTTGGCAGGGTGTTCATCTTCCTGATGATTGTGCTGCCGCTGTGGTGTGGTTTGCACCGTATGCATCACGCGATGCATGACCTGAAGATCCATGTCCCTAATGGTAAATGGGTGTTCTATGGTCTGGCGGCCATTCTGAGCGTAGTCACGCTGGTTGCCGTCGTCTTTATGTAATAACTCTCGCTCTCCTGCTCACCGGCAGGAGAGCAAAATTCCTCGCAGGCTCTACACTTAACAAAAAGCCTGTAAGGAAACTCCTATGCGCATCCTGCCTGTCATCGCCGCCGTTGCCGCTGCGTTTCTGGTTGTTGCCTGTAGCTCCCCCACGCCCCCTCCTGGCGTAACCGTCGTCACCCCTTTTGATGCTCAGAAGTTCCTCGGAAGCTGGTACGAAATTGCCCGCTTCGACCACCGTTTTGAGCGCGGTTTACAGAAGGTGACGGCAAACTATAGCCCCATGAGCGATGGCGGCATTCAGGTCATCAACCGGGGCTATAACCCGGAGCGTGGTATGTGGCAAAAGGTCACGGGAAAAGCATACTTTACGGGTAGCCCCAATAGCGCCGCGCTGAAAGTCTCTTTCTTTGGTCCCTTCTATGGCGGGTATAACGTAATCGCTCTCGACAGCGCCTATCGACACGCGCTGGTGTGCGGGCCGGACCATGATTATCTGTGGATCCTCTCCCGCACACCGACGATTTCAGATGACGTCAAACAGCAGCTTCTGGATACAGCGACGCGTCAGGGATTTGATGTCAGCAAATTCATCTGGGTTGAGCAGCCCCATTAATGGGTGCTGAGCTTCAGCCCGATAATCCCGGCGACAATCAGTGCGAGGCTGGCAATACGCGCCAGGCTCGCCGACTCACCCAGCAATAAAATGCCGGTAATGGCCGCGCCCACCGCGCCAATCCCCGTCCATACGGCATAAGCCGTGCCCACCGGCAGCGAGCGCATTGCCCAGGAGAGCAGAACAATACTGACGATCATCGCGGCAACGGTGATGATGCTTGGCGTAAGACGGGTAAACCCGTGGGTGTATTTCAGGCCGATGGCCCATACCACTTCGAGTAAACCGGCAATCAAAAGAATAATCCAGGGCATTACGGGCTCCTTAACTTAACTAACAGTCTGGGGCCGTCCCCGATGAGAGAAGCGCTTACAGGCCGTCCTGTAAGGCAGATGAACTTCATATTGTGATGAGCAGGAACGCTTTTTTCAACGAATTTCTTTTAGGTAACACTTGGCAGATTAAAAGCAAGAAATAGGCGCAGTTAGCAGTGAAGTTCAGGCATTTATAACTCATCCGACTTCCTTATTATGGGATGTTTCCTGAAAGCAGGAAGCGATCACCCTTTGCCAACTGCGAAAAAAATATGTTCAAAATTCTGTTGATTGACCGATGTCATTACACCCGCATGGGTTTAGAAGCATGGCTCAATCATTCCGGTCTGTTCCCTTTTTCTTTACTGGTAACAGGCCTCAATAATCTCTACCTTGCCAGGGAACATATCCTGCAGTGGAAACCGGCGCTGGTGATCGGGGATTTGCAGGGCTTCATGTCTGAAATGCCGCATATTTCACCCATCAACGCCCTGGTGAGCGCCAGTGAAAACGTGCCTTTTATCTCGCTGCATTCTGCTGAAATAGCTGAGATGGCAGTCCTAAGGGATAAATTTCCTGTGTGGGCATCATTGTTCAAAAATACCCCGCTGAAGGATCTGGCGCAGGTAATAAATGACGCATTAGCGTCCCAGACAACCTGCGAACCGGCGCACACAGTGGCACCCTTACTGACGCGTCAGGAAGAGAGAGTGTTGTCGCTGTGGATGGAAGGCGCCAGCAATCAGAAGATTGCCAGCAAACTGAGTATTCACGGGAAAACGGTTTATACCTACAAGCGTAATATTCGCATGAAACTGCATATGGATACACGCTACTCGCCGTTTCTGTCACGATCCGAATCAGTAAACTGAGGGTACGGCGGCTGAATCAGCCCCGTACCGCCCATTATTACTGCTGTGCTTTCGTCGCTGCACCGGAGATGGCACTACCGCCATCAGAAATATCTTCACCAACGCCACGCGTTGTATTACAGGCAGTTAATACCGACGAAAGTACCAGGACAGAAAAGATCGCTGCAATTGTTTTCTTAATCATAATTTCTTCCTTTTTTAGCCAAATTATTGGTGTATAGCCACATAAGCATAGCCAGGATTCAGGCTAGTGACGGAAAGGAAAGCGTTTTTAAGAAAACAGGAAGGATCAGAAGGCAGCGAAAGAGAGGGCATATCGATATGGCGCAGCAAACGGCTGCGCCTTTCATCCGGTCGTGAATTACTTCACGCGGGAGACGTATTCACCAGAGCGGGTGTCCACTTTGATGACTTCGCCGGTCTGAACAAACAGCGGAACTTTAACCACTGCACCGGTAGACAGCTTAGCAGGCTTACCGCCAGTCCCTGCGGTGTCACCTTTCAGACCTGGATCGGTTTCAACGATTTCCAGTTCAACGAAGTTTGGTGGGGTCACAGAAATAGGCTGACCGTTCCACAGGGTCACGATGCACTCAGCCTGATCCAGCAGCCATTTGGCGCTGTCACCGACCGCTTTTTCGTCAGCTGACAGCTGTTCGAAAGTGGAGTTGTTCATGAAGTGGTAGAATTCACCGTCGTTGTAGAGATAAGTCAGGTTCATATCAACAACGTCTGCGCCTTCAGCGGAGTCGGTGGATTTGAACGTTTTTTCTACACGGGTACCGGTCAGCAGGCGGCGCAGCTTAACGCGTGCGAATGCCTGGCCTTTCCCTGGTTTGACGAATTCGCTGGCTTCAACCGCGTACGGTTCGCCGTCCATCATGATTTTAAGACCGGCACGAAAATCGTTGCTATAGTAAGTCGCCATAAGGCCCTCTGAAATTGTTAACTGGTAGCTAAGCCACAAAATGGCGCATATTGTAACCCTAAACACCCCATCCAGAGAAGATTGGTTATTGCAACTTGCAGATGTAATAACTGACCCGGATGAACTGCTCCGTCTGGTAAATGTAGACGCTGATGAAAATCTCCTTGCCGGACGTGACGCCAAACGCCTGTTTGCGTTGCGCGTGCCGCGTGCGTTCGTGGCGCGTATGGAGAAAGGCAACCCTGACGATCCACTGCTGAAACAGGTACTTACCGCGCAGGATGAGTTTATCACCGCCCCCGGCTACAGTACGGATCCACTCGAAGAGCAAAACAGCGTGGTACCCGGCTTACTGCATAAATACCGCAATCGCGCGCTGCTGCTGGTAAAAGGCGGCTGTGCAGTGAACTGCCGTTACTGCTTCCGGCGTCATTTCCCTTATGCGGATAACCAGGGGAATAAACGCAACTGGCAGGCCGCCCTGAATTACGTTTTAGCCCATCCGGAGCTGGATGAGATTATTTTCTCCGGCGGTGACCCGCTTATGGCGAAGGATCACGAGCTGGACTGGCTTATCACTCAGCTTGAGGCCATCCCGCATATCAAGCGCTTGCGTATTCATAGCCGCTTGCCGATTGTCATTCCGGCGCGCATCACCGACACGCTGGTGTCTCGCTTTGCGCGTTCATCACTGCAAATATTACTGGTTAATCATATTAATCATACCAATGAGATCGACGATGCGTTCCGTGCAGCGATGTCGGCTTTACGCACAGCGGGCGTCACCTTGCTCAACCAGAGTGTACTGCTGCGCGGCGTGAATGATAATGCCCACACATTAGCCAGTCTCAGTAATGCGCTGTTTGATGCCGGCGTTATGCCCTATTACCTGCACGTTCTGGATCGCGTTCAGGGCGCGGCACATTTCATGGTGAGTGATGAAGAAGCGCGTCAGCTTATGCGGGAATTATTGACCCTGGTTTCGGGCTATATGGTGCCGAAACTGGCGCGTGAGATTGGTGGCCAGCCGAGTAAGACGCCGCTGGATTTGGGGCTGCAACAGCGTTAATCCGTGATTCCGGGTGTCCTTCTCAAAGGGGGAAGAACACCCGCAACGACATCAGTTCGGACATTTATAAACCTGGCCAATCATTTCGCTGGCCGTCGGCACAAAGCTCGACAACATCCCCTGCGTCGGGCTGCTCACACCATAAATCACATTACCGCCCATTTCTGCAGCCTGGTTACGAAGCGCATTCGCCGCACCGCGCATTGAACCGCCCTCTTCGCCATGCTGACCAGACAGCCAGTTGCTTTGTTTACCGGTTGCCGTTCCCACCAGCTGACACTCGCTCCCCGGCTTATCTTCCACAAAGCGAACACTTTGCCCACCAGCGGACAGCTCGTTACTGGAGCTACAACCCGCCAGCAGCAATGCTGCCCCTACAATCCCTGCACAGACCTTTACGCGCATGTTATTCCTCGTTTTCAATAAGCTGGGCAACTGCTGCCCCTGTGTAAACCTTATACTAAAAAGATGACCAAAAGAAAAACCCCCGATCATTTCTGACCGGGGGTTTGTTCATTTCTGCGAGGTGCAGAACAACATGATTACATCATGCCGCCCATTCCACCCATACCGCCCATGCCGCCTGCGCCTAAATCAGGCGCGTCGCCTTTAGGCAGGTCGGTGACCATGCACTCGGTGGTGATCATCAGACCAGCAACAGATGCCGCGTACTGCAGAGCAGAACGAGTCACTTTAGTTGGGTCCAGGATACCCATATCGATCATGTTGCCGTATTCTTCGGTCGCGGCGTTGTAACCATAGTTGCCGTCGCCCGCTTTCACGGTGTTAGCCACTACAGACGGTTCTTCGCCACAGTTCAGAACGATCTGACGCAGTGGTGCTTCCATTGCGCGCAGCGCAACTTTGATACCCACGTTCTGATCTTCGTTCTGACCACGCAGTTCGCTCAGTTTAGATGCCACGCGAATCAGCGCGACGCCACCACCTGCGACCACACCTTCTTCTACCGCTGCACGGGTTGCGTGCAGAGCATCGTCAACGCGTGCTTTCTTCTCTTTCATTTCAACTTCGGTAGCTGCACCAACTTTGATAACTGCAACGCCGCCAGCCAGTTTCGCTACACGTTCCTGCAGTTTTTCGCGGTCGTAATCAGAGGTCGCTTCTTCGATCTGCTTACGGATCTGAGTGACACGGCCCTGAATGGCCACTTCTTCACCCACGCCATCAATGATGGTGGTGGTGTCTTTGTTGATGAGAACGCGCTTCGCCTGACCCATGTCTTCCAGCGTTGCTTTTTCCAGCTCCATACCGATCTCTTCAGAGATAACGGTACCGCCAGTCAGGGTTGCGATATCCTGCAGCATGGCTTTACGACGGTCGCCGAAGCCCGGTGCTTTAACCGCAGCCACTTTCACGATGCCGCGCATGGTGTTAACCACCAGGGTCGCCAGCGCTTCGCCTTCAACATCTTCAGCGATGATAACCAGCGGCTTGCCTGCTTTCGCAACGGCTTCCAGAACAGGCAGCATTTCGCGGATATTGGAGATTTTTTTATCAGCCAGCAGGATGAACGGGCTTTCCAGCTCAACAGCACCGGTTTCTGGTTTGTTGATGAAGTATGGGGACAGGTAGCCACGGTCGAACTGCATACCTTCAACCACGTCCAGTTCGTCTTCCAGGCCGGTACCGTCTTCAACGGTAATTACGCCTTCTTTACCGACTTTGTCCATCGCTTCTGCGATCAGTTTACCGACGGTTTCATCGGAGTTCGCAGAGATAGTACCAACCTGAGCAATGGCTTTAGAGTCAGAGCACGGTACGGACAGCGCTTTCAGCTCTTCAACAGCCGCGATAACCGCTTTGTCGATGCCACGTTTCAGATCCATTGGGTTCATACCCGCAGCAACCGCTTTCAGGCCTTCAGCGATGATCGCCTGCGCCAGTACCGTTGCCGTGGTGGTGCCATCGCCTGCAGCGTCGTTCGCTTTAGAGGCAACTTCTTTCACCATCTGGGCACCCATGTTTTCGAACTTGTCTTCCAGCTCGATTTCACGCGCTACGGAAACACCATCTTTAGTGATGGTTGGCGCACCGAAGGATTTGTCCAGAACCACGTTGCGGCCTTTCGGGCCCAGGGTCACTTTAACTGCATCTGCCAGTACGTTAACGCCGCGCAGCATTTTCACACGAGCGTCGTTACCGAATTTTACGTCTTTAGCTGCCATTTTAATCTTTCCCTTAAATTCGTATGTTCAGTGTCGTTCTCGGATTACGCTTCAACAATTGCCAGAATGTCGCTTTCGGACATGATCAACACTTCTTCATTGTCGATCTTCTCGGACTTCACACCGTAGCCATCGTTGAAAATAACGATATCGCCCACTTTAACGTCCAGCGGCTGCACATTTCCGTTTTCCAGAATGCGACCCTTACCGACAGCGATGATTTCGCCACGCGTTGATTTTGCTGCTGCAGAACCGGTCAGAACGATGCCGCCAGCAGATTTGGTTTCAACTTCTTTACGTTTGACGATCACACGATCATGTAACGGACGAATACTCATTGATAGCTCTCCTTTGAGAAAGTCATTATCAGTTATGGGTGACGCCGGGCCGTAAGCGGTTTTCCGGCTAGTGCCCTGAGAGATGGGGGTCGGTTTTTACCCCTTCAAGGGGTAGTCGAAAAAAAATATGCGAAAGTGTTACCATCGCCTCTCTTTTGGTGGCGGCAGGACGATGGAATGAGTGGACTGAAACAGGAGCTGGGGCTAGCGCAGGGCGTTGGTTTACTTTCAACCTCGTTGTTAGGCACGGGGGTGTTTGCCGTACCGGCGCTGGCCGCCCTGGTCGCGGGGGACAACAGCCTGTGGGCCTGGCCGGTGCTCATTCTGTTGGTATTTCCGGTAGCGATTGTCTTTGCCGTGCTCGGACGGCATTTCCCCAGCGCGGGTGGCGTCGCCCATTTTGTTGGGATGGCGTTTGGCCCGCGTCTGGAGCGCGTCACCGGCTGGTTATTCCTGTCGGTCATCCCTGTGGGTTTACCTGCGGCGCTGCACATCGCCACCGGCTTCGGTCAGGCGCTGTTTGGCTGGCACGATGCGCAGCTGCTTTTTGCAGAACTGGGCACGCTGGCGATTGTCTGGTGGGTTGGCTCACGCGGGGCAAGCTCGAGCGCCAACCTGCAAACCCTGGTGGCGGTGCTGATTGTCGCGCTGATCGCTGCCATCTGGTGGGTGGGGGATATTCAGGTTGCGGCAATCCCCTTCCCTGCGATTACCGATATCGACAGTTCTCAACTTTTCGCTGCACTTTCGGTTATGTTCTGGTGTTTTGTCGGTCTTGAAGCCTTTGCCCATCTGGCCTCGGAGTTTAAACAGCCGGAGCGAGATTTTCCTCGGGCGTTGATGATCGGTCTGCTGCTGGCAGGGACGGTCTACTGGGCCTGTACTGTTCTGGTACTTCATTTCACCGCTTACGGGGCGGACATGGCGGCTGCGGCCTCGCTGCCGGGCATCGTGGTACAACTTTTTGGCGTGAAGGCGCTGTGGGTCGCCTGTGTTATTGGCTACCTCGCCTGCTTCGCCAGCCTCAATATCTATATTCAGAGCTTTGCCCGCTTAGTGTGGTCCCAGGCGCAATACAAGCCGCAAAGCCGCTTAGCACGACTTTCAGCACGCCAGCTGCCGCTTAACGCGCTCAATCTGGTGCTGGGCTGCTGCATGATCAGCACGTTGGCAATCTACTGGCTGGAGATCAATCTCGACGCGCTGATTGTCTATGCCAACGGCATCTTCATTATGATCTATCTGCTGTGCATGTTGGCGGGCTGTCGCCTGCTGGAAGGCCGATATAAAACGCTGGCGATGATCGGTGGGGTGCTCTGTTTACTGCTGCTGGCGATGGTAGGAGTGAAGAGCCTGTACGCCATTGCCATGCTGGCGGGACTGTGGCTGTTTTTGCCGAAGCGTAGCTCGGTGTAAGAAAAGCCCGGTAGCGCTACGCTTACCGGGCAATGCTCATTAACGATCGTCTTTATGATCCAGACGGTTACGATCCTCATCCTTGCGGTGATATTCCCCGTCGAAGGTCTCCCCGCCGCCGGTTCCGGCGCTGAACCCACCGCCCGGCATCCGGTTAAAGCGCAAATGCGGCATCAGCTTCAGGGTCAACAGTTTCTGCACTGGCGGCAACAGCAACAGCAGGCCGAGCAGATCGGTAAAGAATCCCGGCAGCACCAGCAGCAGACCGGCAATAATCAGCGACACGCTTTTGATCATCTCTGCCGCCGGGCTTTCGCCTGCGGCCATCTTCTGCTGCATTAACAGGAAATTTTTAAAACCCTGATTACGCACCAGCGACATACCAATGACCGAGGTGAAAATCACCATCAGCAGCGTTAGCAGGACGCCAAACACATGAGCGACCTGGATAAAAATAGAAATCTCTATGTAAACATAGAGAAACACGGCAATTAACGGTATCCAGCGCACTGGCTTCTCCTGTATGGCAGACGCCCTGTGGCCTCTGTCGGGTGTGATTTTGCGACTCGCATCAGTCAGAAGTGGAGGCGGTTAGCCAAAATTCAATCGGTTTGCACGGATATTTTTTCTGGAAATATTAAAGCGGTGATTCATTTCACAGATTAATAATTATCATGAAATCGGGTCGATAATAAGTGATCCAGATTACGGCATTTCGCTATCATCAGCATATGATCTCGGGTATCTGGTCGATTCAGGGGATAATCGTCGGCCAGAAAATAGACATAACCACAGATGTACTGTGTGTTGAGTACATTCCATCTGCAGCTTGAAAAGAAGGTTCACATGTTAAACAACATTCGTATCGAAGAAGATTTGTTGGGTACCAGGGAAGTTCCAGCGGATGCCTACTATGGTGTTCACACTCTGAGAGCGATTGAAAACTTCTACATCAGCAACAGCAAAATCAGTGATATCCCTGAATTTGTGCGTGGCATGGTAATGGTGAAGAAAGCCGCAGCAATGGCCAACAAAGAGCTGCAAACCATTCCGAAAAGCGTCGCAAACACGATCATTGCCGCCTGCGATGAAGTGCTGAATAACGGCAAGTGTATGGATCAATTCCCCGTTGACGTCTATCAGGGCGGCGCGGGTACGTCGGTGAACATGAATACCAACGAGGTGCTGGCAAACATCGGCCTTGAGCTGATGGGCCACCAGAAAGGTGAGTATCAGTACCTGAACCCGAACGACCACGTGAATAAATGCCAGTCCACCAACGACGCCTACCCGACCGGTTTTCGCATCGCGGTGTACGCTTCCGTGGTGAAACTGGTTGATGCGATTAACCAACTGGGCGAAGGCTTCCAGAATAAAGCCGTCGAATTCCAGGACATCCTGAAAATGGGCCGTACCCAGCTGCAGGATGCCGTGCCGATGACCCTCGGCCAGGAGTTCCACGCATTCAATGTGCTGCTGAATGAAGAAACCCGCAACCTGCTGCGCACCTCCGAACTGCTGCTGGAGGTTAACCTGGGGGCAACGGCAATCGGTACGCGCCTGAATACGCCGGATGGCTATCAGCAGCTGGCGGTACAGAAGCTGGCTGAAGTCTCCAATCTGGCGGTCGTGCCAGCAGAAGATCTCATTGAAGCCACCTCCGACTGCGGCGCGTACGTCATGGTTCACAGCGCACTGAAACGTCTGGCGGTGAAACTGTCCAAAATCTGTAACGACTTACGCTTGCTCTCTTCTGGCCCGCGTGCCGGTCTGAACGAAATCAACCTGCCAGAACTGCAGGCAGGCTCGTCCATCATGCCAGCCAAAGTTAACCCGGTCGTTCCTGAAGTGGTTAACCAGGTGTGCTTCAAAGTCATTGGTAACGACATCACGGTCACCATGGCCTCTGAAGCCGGCCAGCTGCAGCTGAACGTCATGGAACCCGTCATTGGCCAGGCGATGTTTGAATCCATTCACATCCTGACCAACGCTTGCTACAACCTGCTGGAAAAATGCATTAACGGCATTACCGCCAACAAAGCCGTCTGTGAAAGCTACGTTTATAACTCCATCGGGATCGTCACCTATCTCAACCCGTTCATCGGTCACCACAACGGCGATATCGTCGGTAAAATCTGTGCCGAAACGGGTAAGAGCGTGCGTGAAGTGGTTCTCGAGCGAGGTCTGCTGACAGAAGCGGAACTGGATGATATCTTCTCGGCGCAAAACTTGATGCACCCGGCCTATAAAGCGAAAAGATACACGGATGAAAGTGAACAATAATAGTTCAGGTTAAATTCATGAAGGCACGTCACTTGTGACGTGCCTTTTTTCTTTTTAGGCGTTACCAAAACACAACAATTCAATATCAACTTGTTAATAAGCAAGGTAGGCACTTATGTTTGGAGCAGAACTCGTCGTCGTCCTGTTGGCGATATACTTAGGCGCAAGACTCGGGGGGATCGGTATCGGTTTTGCCGGTGGTCTCGGCGTGCTTGTCCTTACCCTCATTTTTCAAATTAAACCCGGTGCCATCCCGTTCGACGTTATTGAAATCATTATGGCGGTTATCGCCGCTATCGCCGCCATGCAGGTGGCGGGAGGTATGGACTACCTGGTGAGCCTGGCGGAGCGTATGCTGCGCCGTCATCCTAAATACATTACCTTCCTTGCTCCGCTGGTCACCTGGTTTATGACCATTCTGGCGGGTACCGGCCATACCGCATTCTCTACCCTGCCCGTTATCACCGAAGTAGCCAAAGAGCAGGGCATTCGTCCGTCTCGTCCGCTCTCTATCGCCGTTGTCGCCTCGCAGATTGCCATTACCGCTTCGCCAATCTCTGCGGCCGTGGTGTTCTTTGCCGGTATTCTCGAACCGATGGGCGTGAGCTACCTGACGCTGCTGTCGATCTGTATTCCGGTCACGCTGATTGCGGTAATGATCACCGCGGTATTCTGTAACTTCCTCGGCGCCGAGCTGAAAGACGATCCGGTATATCAGGAACGTCTGGCAAAAGGCGAAGTGAAGCTGCGCGGCAGTCAGGCATTTACGCTGAAACCGCACGCCAAGCGTTCCGTGCTGCTGTTCTTGATCGGTATTGTCGCGGTGATGTTCTACGCTACCGCCATCAGCGATACCGTTGGGCTGATTCAGAATCCGGTGCTGCCGCGTAACGAAGCGATTGTGGTGTTCATGCTGACCATCGCTACGCTGATCAGCATCACCTGTAAAATCGATACCAGCGAAGTGCTCAACGCCAGCACCTTCAAATCCGGTATGAGCGCCTGCGTGTGCGTCCTGGGTGTGGCCTGGCTGGGTGATACTTTCGTGAAGGCACATATCACCGATATCCAGACCGTCGCGGGCGACCTGCTGCATAACTACCCGTGGCTGCTGGCTGTGGTGCTGTTCTTTGCCGCAACTCTGCTTTACTCTCAGGCCGCCACCACCAAAGCGCTGATGCCTGCGGCACTGATGCTGGGCGTCACCCCGCTGACCGCCATTGCCTCTTTTGCGGCCGTTTCTGCGCTGTTCGTCCTGCCGACCTATCCCACCCTGCTGGCCGCGGTGGAAATGGACGACACCGGCTCTACCCGCATTGGTAAATACGTGTTTAACCACGCCTTCCTGATCCCGGGCGTGATTGCTATCACTCTGTGTGTGATCCTCGGATTCATCATCGGCGGTGTGCTGCTGTAAAACGCTTTTGGTTGTAAAAAGCGTTAAAGTCGGGCCGCTCTGCGGCCCGATTCATTAATGAGCACCGGTCCGCCGTGATATAGTGATTTTTTACGCTGAGACGAGGTCGACTTGTGAACACACATGACGCTGTTGTTGTACTCTGTACCGCCCCCGATGAAGCCACCGCCCAGGATCTTGCCGCCAAAGTGCTGGCAGAAAAGCTCGCCGCCTGCGTGACTCTCCTTCCCGGTGCCACCTCTCTTTATTACTGGGAAGGCAAGCTGGAACAAGAGTACGAGGTGCAGATGCTGCTGAAATCCAGCGTGGCGAATCAACAGGCGCTCCTCGACTGTCTCAAATCCCATCATCCTTACCAGACCCCGGAACTGCTGGTTCTGCCAGTGCTCCACGGCGATAACGACTATCTCTCATGGCTCAACGCTTCCTTACGCTGATCCTGCTGCTGTGCAGCACGTCAGTCTTTGCCGGGTTGTTTGACGCACCCGGCCGCTCTAACTTCACGCCTGCCGACCAGGCTTTTGTTTTCGATTTTCAGCAAAACCAACATGAACTGAACCTCAACTGGCAGGTGAAGGAGGGTTACTACCTCTATCGCAAGCAGATCAGCATCACGCCCGCACAGGCGCAGGTGGGTGAACCCCGTCTACCCAAGGGCGAGTGGCACGAAGATGAGTTCTACGGCAAAAGTGAAATCTACCGCGGTCAGTTAACGGTGCCGGTTACTCTTCAACAGGCCGCGAAAGGCGCTACGCTGACGGTCACTTATCAGGGCTGCGCCGATGCCGGTCTGTGCTATCCGCCAGAAACCAAAATCGTCCCCCTGAGCGAAGTCACTGCCGCCGCTGAGCCTGCTGCGACGCCTCTCCCTGCCGTGCAACCAGACGTCGCACCTGAAGCCGCTGAGCGCCCATTCTCACCCCTCTGGGCAGTGTTAATAGGGATGGGCATTGCCTTGACGCCGTGCGTGTTGCCCATGTATCCGCTGATCTCCGGCATCGTGCTTGGTGGTAAGCAGCGCCTCTCCACGGCCCGCGCACTGCTGCTGTCATTTATCTACGTTCAAGGGATGGCGCTCACCTATACCGCACTCGGTCTGGTCGTTGCGGCGGCCGGGCTGCAGTTTCAGGCCGCGCTCCAGCATCCGTATGTCTTAATCGGGCTATCGGTGGTGTTTATCCTGCTGGCGCTGTCGATGTTTGGCCTGTTCAGCCTGCAACTGCCCTCTTCCCTGCAAACCCGCTTAACCCTGATGAGCAATCGCCAGCAGGGTGGCTCCGCAGGCGGCGTATTTGCGATGGGTGCCATCGCCGGGCTGATCTGCTCCCCCTGCACCACGGCTCCGCTCAGCGCGATCCTGCTGTATATCGCGCAAAGCGGAAATCTGTGGCTTGGCGGCGGCACGCTCTACCTCTACGCGTTGGGCATGGGCCTGCCGCTGATCCTGGTAACGGTGTTCGGCAACCGGCTGCTGCCTAAGAGTGGCCCGTGGATGGAGCAGGTCAAAACCGGGTTTGGTTTTGTGATCCTCGCCCTGCCGGTCTTCCTGCTGGAACGTATCATCGGGGATGTCTGGGGCCTGCGTTTGTGGGCGATGCTGGGCGTGGCGTTCTTCGGCTGGGCATTCATCAGCAGTTTAAGCGCCAGAAAGCCATGGATGCGCATTGTCCAAATCCTGCTGCTGGCCGCAGCGCTGGTCAGCGTACGTCCCCTGCAGGACTGGGCGTTTGGCGCACCTGCTGCGCAAAACCAGGCGCACCTGAATTTCATTCCGGTAGAGAGCGTCGAGGCTTTAAATCGCGCGCTGGCGCAGGCGCAGGGCAAACCGGTAATGCTCGATCTGTACGCCGACTGGTGCGTGGCCTGTAAAGAGTTTGAGAAATACACCTTTAGCGATCCGCAGGTCCAACAGGCGCTGAAAAATACAGTCCTGCTGCAGGCCAACGTCACGGCAAACAACGCCGAGGATAAAGCATTACTTAATCAGCTCAAGGTGCTCGGCCTGCCCACTATTCTGTTTTTCAACGAGCAGGGTGAAGAGCAGCCGGCACAGCGCGTAACGGGCTTTATGGATGCGGCGACGTTCAGTGCGCATTTGCGCGATCGCCAACCGTAAACGACACTTTATGCGGGAAAGTGCAAAAGCATACGGAGGAGAAAACCGTGCAACGTGAAGATATTCTGGGAGCAACCCTGCAGTTACTTGAAATTCAAGGAATAGCCAGCACCTCACTGGAGAGGGTTGCCGAGCGTGTGAATTATCCTGTGGAAGAACTCAGTCTGTTCTGGCCCGATAAAGAAGCGCTGCTGTACGACGCCCTGCGCTATCTCAGCCAGCAGATCGATATCTGGCGCAGGCAGCTGATGCTTAACAGCGAGCTGACACCCCAGCAAAAGCTGCTGGCACGCTACACGGCTCTGACCGAATGTGTGCGCAATCATCGCTACCCGGGCTGCCTGTTTATTGCTGCCTGCACCTTTTTCCCGGATCCGGATCATCCGCTTCACCAGCTCGCCGACCAGCAAAAGCGCGCCTCCCATGACTTTACCCATGAACTCCTCACGACCCTGGATGTAGACGACCCCGCTATGGTGGCGAAGCAAATGGATCTGGTGCTGGAGGGCTGCCTCAGCCGACTGCTGGTGAACCGTAGCCAGGCCGATGTCGATACCGCGCACCGGCTGGCAGAAGATATTCTGCACTTCGCCCAGTGCCGCAAGGGTGGTGCGCTGACTTAAGCCAGCATCCCCGCCCAGGCAGACATGAACAGACTCAGCGCCATCAGGCGCTGAAAACGCACCATCGCCGCGGATGTGCGAAACAGCCGGTTCACCGCCTGCCCCAGCCATGCCCAGCACGCCAGACACGCTACTGAGATCAGCAGGAACCACAGTGCCATCAGGGCGATATCCCGCAACGCATGCTCCCCCGCAGGCGCAAACAGGCTGACGACGGCCAGCGCCATCATCCAGGTCTTGGGATTGATCACCTGCAACAGCGCTGCCGCAGGTGCGGTAAAGCGGGTATGCGTCTCGCGGGATAAGTGAGCCGCAGGCGCACAAAACAGCTGCCAGCTCATCCAGCTTAACCACAGCACGCCTGCCCAGCTCATCAGTTGGCGGATCAGCGGATACTTCTGCAATAACTCCCCCGCACCGGCTCCTGAAATCAGCACAATGGCGCTGGCTGCAGCACAGGCGCTCACCAGTGCAGGCACCGTTGCCCTTACGCCATAATGCTGGCTGTTGGTCAGAATGAGGATGTTGGTTGGCCCCGGCGTGATGGACGCAACGAAAGCAAATAACAGAAACGGCATCAGACTCACAGGTGGCTCCTTATTATCAGAGCCCTGACAGTGCCGTTATTTTCTGGAAACGTCTGGAAGGTTTGTGCACAACCGTCGGTAATGAGCAGGCGTAATGCGATAAGCCCGCTGAAACCAGCGCCCAAGGTGGCTTTGATCGGCAAAGCCCAGCGTGGCCGCGACATCAACGGGCTGATCCCCTCGCGCCAGCAGCTGCCGCGCTTTGGCCAGCCGCAGCTGGATAAGCCAGGCATGAGGGGCCAGATGGAACTCGCGCTTGAAGCAGCGCGTGAGCGTGAAGCGATCGGTGCCGGTCACCCGGGCGAGGTCGGAGAGGCCAATGTTGTCACCCAGATGGGCATACAGATAATCCCGCGCCCGATGGGCCACCGCTGCACTCTGCAGCGATGAAGGTATTCTTTTGCGCCAGTGGCAATGTGACGTCAGCTGGGCCAGCAGATTATCCATTGTGCTTTGCTGCACAATCTTCATCTCGTCATTGTGCAGCGTGGCAAAGGTGTCACCAATGGTACGGACCAGCGGCAGATCGCGCGTCAGGGTCTGGGCGAAATGCAGCGAGTAGCTGCCGGGTGTGGACTCATACAGGCCATGCAAGGTGTCAGTGAGCCAGCGCTCATCGAGATAGAACGTCAGATAGGTAAAGCCGCCAGCGACGGGTGCGTCACCGTCGTGGATCTCACCCGGCTCAAGCAGGAAGGCATCGCCAGGATGGCTCTGATGGCGCTCGCGGCGACAGTGGAACTGCTGGGTTCCGCTGAGGGTAATGCCCACCAGATAGCTGTTATGCCAGTGTGGATCGTAGGCGTGCCCTTCAAAGTGCGCCTTGATTGTTTCAATCCCCGTATCTGCATGCTGTCGCAGCTCAAGCCAGTCATTCACTGTATCGCCCCCTTTGCCGCTGTCAGCATTGCCTGAGCTTACCTGCGTGTCTGGAAGATTTGTGCAAAATCGACGCGCAAACCGACAGATTGCCGCAATCTTACGCAGTTGAACAGCTTTTGCCGAAATAAGGTTGACGCCCGAGCGTGATTACGGTTTAATTCGCCCCGTTGCCCGGATAGCTCAGTCGGTAGAGCAGGGGATTGAAAATCCCCGTGTCCTTGGTTCGATTCCGAGTCCGGGCACCACTATTCATAAGGCCTCGCTGAAAAGCGGGGCTTTTTTCATTTCTGGCTACGGTAGATTTCTGGTCGTTGCAGCACGTTAATTGTTTGCTGGATTTCTCGCCTTTTTCGCAGATGTTCTTTGTTATTAAAGGCATCCACACCCTCTAGCAAGCCTATCTCTTTCTTCCATGCTACGGTCTTTCTACGGTCAATTACAGTTTCTCTCATTTTCTAGTTGTGATCCTACCCACGTAATGTGGACACGGCCCTAAGCGAGGTTCTGGTTTTCAAACTGTTCCGGGCTGAGTCCGCCACAGGCGCTGTGACGTCTCCAGCGATTGTAATCACACTCGATATAATTAAAC